>CALCGR010000034.1 GCA_937901025.1 uncultured Bacteroidales bacterium | reverse complement strand
GCGTATAAAAAATTGAGGCGACGGGAGCGTGAAGAAATTTTCACGTCCAAGCGCCTCCCAATGAGCAAACCGGAAGCGCGTTTGAAAATTTTAGTGAGCAGCCCAATTTTTAGCAAGCGGAACTGGGGAGCAGAGAGGTTATATCGACCCTCAAAATAAATTACTTCGGAAGCAGGGATTTGACGAAGGATTCGCGATGGAAGACTTGCAGATCCTCCATGCCCTCTCCTAATCCGATATACTTAACGGGAATCTGGAACTGGTCGCTAATACCGATGACGACGCCCCCCTTGGCGGTGCCGTCGAGTTTGGTGATGGCGAGCGAACTGACTTGGGTAGCCTTCGTGAACTGCTTGGCTTGCTCAAAAGCATTCTGTCCCGTACTGCCGTCTAAGACCAGCATGACATCGTGCGGGGCATCGGGTACCACTTTCTGCATCACGTTCTTGATCTTCGTGAGTTCGTTCATCAGGTTCACCTTGTTATGCAACCGTCCGGCGGTATCGATGATCACCACATCTGCCTCGTTGGCTACGGCGGATGCTACCGTGTCGTAGGCTACCGAAGCGGGGTCGGAACCCTGTTGCTGCTTGATGACCGGTATCCCTACGCGCTCACCCCAGATGCAGAGTTGCTCTACGGCAGCGGCGCGGAACGTGTCCGCGGCACCCAGATACACTTTCTTACCGGCTTTCTTGAACTGATAGGCGAGTTTGCCTATCGTCGTGGTCTTACCCACACCGTTAACGCCTACCACCATAATCACATACGGCTTGGCGGGTAGCGGGTCCGTGAAGTCGGGGGCTTCCTCAGTCTCGTTTTCTTTGAGTAACGCGGCTATCTCCTCTACGAGAATCGTATTGAGTTCCGCCGTGTTCATATACTTGTCACGCGCTACGCGCGCCTGCAGGCGTTCAATAATACGGAGTGTGGTCTCTACCCCTACATCCGCTGTGATGAGGGCTTCCTCCAGGTTATCCAGTACATCCTCATCTACCGTAGACTTACCGGCTACGGCGCGACCGATCATATCAAAAAATCCCATACTTAATCCCTCTTGAATATATCTCTGGTATATACTTTCGCTTGCACGTCATCCAATACCGCGTCATAGCGGTTGGCGATGATCGTGTCACTTTGTTTTTTGAAGGCCTCTAAGTCGTTCACTACCTCGCTCCCGAAGAACGTGGTGTTGTCGGGTAGGGTAGGCTCGTAGATGATCACCTTCGCTCCCTTGGCTTTGACGCGCTTCATAATACCTTGGATGGACGACTGACGGAAGTTATCGGAGTTCGACTTCATCGTCAGGCGATAGACGCCTACGGTGATCACTTTCTCTTGCTTGACGTTCCAACTATTCTCCTCGCTATAGGCATAGTAGCCGGCTTTCGCCAGGACGCGGTCCGCAATGAAGTCCTTACGGGTGCGGTTACTCTCGACGATAGCCTGTATCAGGTTCTCCGGCACATCTTGGTAGTTCGCCAGCAGTTGTTTCGTGTCCTTGGGAAGGCAGTATCCGCCGTATCCGAAGGACGGGTTGTTATATTGCTGTCCGATACGCGGATCGAGGCATACACCATCGATGATCGATTGCGTGTCCAGTCCCTTCACCTCGGCATAGGTGTCAAGTTCGTTGAAGAAACTAACGCGCAGTGCCAGGTAGGTGTTAGCAAACAGTTTGACCGCCTCTGCCTCTGTGAAACCCATAATGAGCGTAGGGATGTCCTGTTTGATGGCACCCTCCTGCAACAGGTGAGCAAACGTCTTAGCGGCTGCTACGCAGTGCTCGTCCTTAAGGTCGGTACCGACGATGATACGGGAAGGATAGAGGTTGTCGTAGAGGGCTTTGGATTCGCGCAAGAACTCCGGGGAAAAGAGGATGTTCTTGCTGCCCGTCAGTTGCCGTATATGTTCGGTGAAACCGACGGGGATGGTGGACTTAATCACCATCATCGCCTTGGGGTTGACTTCCGTGACGAGACGGATAACGGCCTCTACGGCACTGGTGTCGAAATAATTCTTCTGACTATCGTAGTTGGTCGGGGCGGCGATTACCACAAAATCCGCATCCTTGTAGGCATCTTTTGCGTCCAAGGTGGCGGTGAGGGGCACCTTGGGAAGGTACTGCTCGATATACTCGTCCTGAATGGGCGAGACCTTGCGATTGATCATCTCCACCTTCTCGGGGAGGATATCTACGGCCACTACCTCGTTATGCTGTGCGAGTAAGGTGGCAATCGATAAACCGACGTATCCGGTTCCTGCTACGGTAATCTTCATATTACAATCTTCCATCCACAAGGCTGCGATCTACGAAGTTCTTTACATCGAAGATGACGACTCCTTGGTCGTGGTATTTTTTAAAGTCAAAGGTCTTGAATTGGTCGTGGCTGACGCACGCGATGATAGCTGCATATTGTTTGTCGGGATCGATGCCACCGATGAGTTCCTTGTTATATTCGTGTTTCACTACCGCTGCATTCGCCCACGGATCGTAGATATCCACCTTGCAACCGAAGTCTTCCAACTCGTTGGCGATATCTACTACCTTCGTGTTACGGCAGTCGGGACAGTTCTCCTTGAACGTCACACCTAAGATCAGTACATTCGAGTCCTTGATCTTATGGTCTTTTTGAATCATGAGTTTGAGGGTCTTGTCGGCAATGAACTTCGCAATCGAGTTATTCACGGCGCGACCGCTGAGGATCACGTGGGGCTCATAACCGAGCGACTTCGCTTTATGCGCCAGGTAGTACGGGTCCACGCTGATGCAGTGACCTCCAACCAACCCCGGGCGGTACTTCAAAAAATTCCATTTCGTTCCGGCAGCCTCAATCACGTCGTTGGTATCGATACCTACGCGGTCGCAGATGAGGGCCAGTTCGTTCATAAACGAGATGTTCACGTCGCGTTGGCTGTTCTCTACGGCTTTCGCGGCCTCCGCCACCTTCATATTCGGGGCTTTGTGGGTACCATTGAGTAATATCGAGTTATAGAGCGCATCCACCAAGTCCGCTACCTCCGGGGTCGAACCCGAAGTGATCTTCTTGATCTTCGTGAGGGTATTCACTTTATCGCCCGGGTTGATGCGCTCGGGGCTATAGCCGCAATAGAAATCTTGATTAAACTTAAGACCGCTCATGCGCTCCAGAACGGGAACGCAGTCCTCCTCGGTGCAACCCGGGTAAACGGTGGATTCATAGATGACGATATCCCCCTTGTTCAGGGTCTTACCAATCGTCTCCGAGGCCTTCAACAGCGGCGTAAGGTCGGGGTTGTTGAATGGGTCAATCGGGGTGGGAACGCTGACGATATACGTATTGACCGCTTTGAGGTCCTCTATGTTACTGCTCAGCGTGAGTCCAATCTTCTTCGTGGAGGCATAAGCGTCACGCGCTTGCTTCATGCCGACGAGGTCGGCTTCCTTCGTGTGGTCTTCTCCGCGCTCCAGCTCCGCTACACGGGCTTGGTTCACGTCAAAACCGATAACTCTGTACTTCTTACCATACTCGATGGCGAGCGGCAGACCTACGTATCCAAGGCCGATGACCGCGATGATTCTGTCTTTCAATTCCATAATTTTGGATGTTTGTTAATCAAAAAGCCCGCAAAATTACAAAAAAATTTGGATATGTGCAAAAAAAATCGTATTTTTGCAGCAAATTTCTAAAAATAGAGTATGAAAAAGTTTAATTTCTGGGATAATGTGTGCGGTTGGGTGGTTTTTGCCATCGCGGCGGTCACATACCTTTTAACGATGGAACCTACCGCTTCCTTCTGGGACTGCGGTGAGTTCATATCCAGTGCGTATAAGTTCGATGTAGGTCACCCGCCCGGAGCACCGTTCTTCATGATGATGGGGCACTTCTTCTCGCTATTTGCGAGCGATCCTTCGCACGTGGCTATCTGCGTCAATGCCCTTTCGGCACTGGCTTCGGCGTTCACGATCCTCTTCTTATTCTGGACCATCACCGCCCTGGCGAAGAAATTAGTCCCCTTAGCCTCTCAGCCTATCAGCCTCTCAGCCACTATCGCTATTTTGGGCGCCGGCGCCGTAGGCGCACTTGCTTATACGTTCTCGGATACCTTCTGGTTCTCTGCGGTGGAGGGAGAGGTATATGCCTCCTCGTCGCTATTTACGGCGGTGGTGTTCTGGTTGATACTCAAGTGGGACGAGCAGGCGGACGAGCCTCATTCAGACCGTTGGCTGATAGCCATCATGTACCTCATGGGATTGAGTATTGGCGTGCACCTGCTGAACCTGCTGACGATACCGGCGATTGTGCTCGTGTATTATTTCCGCCGTTATACCTTCAGTTGGAAAGGGGTGATCGTCGCCTTCCTTGTTTCCTGCCTTATCCTGGCGGCTATCCTTTACGGCATCATCCCGGGCGTTCCGACGGTAGCGGGTTGGTTTGAACTGTTCTTCGTCAATGCCCTCGGCTGTCCGTTTAACACCGGTCTATATGTCTATCTCATCCTTACCCTCGGTCTGTTAGGGTGGGGTATTGTCTATACCTACCGCAAACTCCAAGAGCACTATACCGAGAAACTGCGTTGGATCCACAACGCTATCCTTATGGTAGCAGTTATCCTTATCGGTTACGGATCCTATGCCGCCACGGTCATTCGTTCGAATGCCGACACCCCGATGGACCAGAACAGTCCCGATAATGTGTTTGCCCTTAAATCCTATCTCAACCGCGAGCAATATGGTGACCGTCCGCTCATCTACGGACAGTATTATAATGCACCCGTGGAGCGGAAGATACAAGGCAACTACTGCGTTCCCGTCGAGAAAGTCGGTCACGCCCAATATGCTCCCGCCCCGAAAGCGGAAGGACAAAAAGACAAATATGTCTTGACCGGATATAAGACCAAGTACCAGTTCAACAAGAACTTCTGCACCCTCTTTCCGCGCATGTATTCGTCTACGGGAGACCACGTGAGTGCGTATAAGGAGTGGGCTCAAGTCAAGGGCCGTAAGGTGCGCTACGACGATTGCGGACAAAAGAAATCCGACTATTGTCCGACCTTCGGGGAGAACCTGAGGTTCTTCTTCTCTTATCAAGTCCATTTCATGTACTGGCGTTATTTTATGTGGAACTTCGCCGGTCGTCAGAATGACTTACAATCCTATGGGGACCTGACCAAAGGACAATGGATCAGCGGTATCCCGTTCCTTGATAATGCGCGATTGGGTGATCAGTCGAAACTGCCTACGATTCTCAAGGAGAACAAAGGACATAACGTCTATTACCTGCTCCCGCTCATCTTGGGTATCATCGGAATCATCTGGCAAGTAAGACAGCGCGTGGACGGCAAAAAAGAAGGTTGGCGTTCGTTCGCTATCGTGTTCCTGCTGTTCTTCTTGACGGGACTGGCTATCGTCATCTACCTCAACCAGACGCCTTACCAGCCGCGGGAACGAGACTACGCATATGCCGGCAGTTTCTATGCGTTCTGTATCTGGATCGGCCTTGGCGTGATTGCCCTCGTTGATTGGATAAATAAAACTCTAAACTCTAAACTCTCAACTCTCAACTTAGCAATTACGATCCTCATCGTGATTGCGACCTTAGGCGTCCCCGCCCTCATGGCGGCTCAAAACTGGGACGACCACGATCGCTCGCCGCGTTACTCCTGCCGCGACTTTGGAGCGAACTACCTGCGCTCGTGCGAGACACAGGGTGTCATCTTCACCAACGGGGATAACGATACCTTCCCGCTCTGGTACAACCAGGAGGTAGAGGGAGAAGGAACGGACCTGCGTGTGTGCAACCTTTCCTATCTGCAGACCGATTGGTATATCGACCAGATGAAGCGTCCGTACTATGAGTCTGAGGCGCTGCCCATCACGTGGGAGTATAAGGATTATATGGCGAACGTGAACGAGATTGTGCGGGTGAATGCCCGTATCGACGCTCCGTTGTCCGTCGAGAAAGCCTTTGAGTTCGTACGTTCGGACAACCCGCGTACCAAACAAGACGGTGATAATTATATCCCCACCAAATCCCTGTATTTCGATGCGCCTAACGGCGAACCGATTGCGTTTACCTCAAAGTCGTATTACACCCGTTCGGAGTTGATGATCATGGAGATGCTCGAACAAAACAACTGGAAGCGGCCGTTCTATTTCGCGGTCTCGTGCGGGGACTCGTATTACTTGGGTCTCAAGCCGTACTTCGAGATGACGGGTCTGGCATATCGTATCACGCCCGAGCGCAGTCGCGACGGCCAACCGAGGGTGAATACCGAGGTTATGTACGACAATATGATGCATAAGTTCCGCTTCGGGAACATGGATTATCCGGGGGTATATATCGACGAGAACCTGCACCGTATGTGCCATACCCACCGTATGATGTTCCTCGAGTTGGCGGAGGCACTCTATAACGAACGCCAACGCGATAAGGCGCGCGAGGTACTCAACTACTCGCTCACCGTTCTGCCCGCGTATAACATCCCGTTTGCTTCTACGGACTACACCTCTTGCGGTTATGCCCAGTTGTATTATGCTTTGGGTTCGAGTGAGGATATTGAGCAAGCGAATGCGATTGTCGTTGCACTGTTGGATAACTGCGTTGAGTATATGACGTGGGGTGCGGACTTGAGTAAGGACGCCCGCAAGGCGATGAGCTCCACCTTGGGTCATCATTCGGCTATCTTCGGCTATGCGCTACAGATGGCGGAGCGCAATCACCAAACGGATATCGTGGACCGCTATTATCCCCTCTATTCCCAATACGCCCGCTAATGGCACTCATTGCTGTCATACTGGTCCTCTCTCCCCTCTTTGTCTTCATCTACTTCGGATTGAGGGACACGCACATTGGGGTGGACTTGCAAAACGACGAGGACTTTGGTTATGCGCGTTATGTGGAGACGCACCATCGTTGGGTAGCGTTTTGGGTATTGGTGCCGGGGTGGATATTGGCGATGTTGGTTACGATTGATCACTTGAATTATTTCTATGCTTGGGGCAATTACAGTCCCATCTTCCATATGGAGTACGACCTGCCGGAGAGTGGTTCGGTCACGTTGGTACTCTCGTGGGCGTACTTAGTGTTATGTACAGCGTGGATGATCTTTAATCTCGTCCGTATCGCCCGCGTCAATCGTATGTTGCGATCGCAATGGGAGAAGTTGCAACAGGATAAGCATGCAAGAAGAACCGTGGACATTACAAATCAAACCGAAGAGTAACCTTTTTGACGTAGACTTAAAGGAGATCTGGCGGTATAGGGACTTACTGTGGATTATGGCGAAGCGTAATCTGCAGGCTTCCTATAAGCAGACGGTCCTGGGGTATGCGTGGTTCTTCATCGGGCCCATCCTCACTACGGCGATGATGACGCTCGTCTTCGGGAATATCGCCGGCATCCCTACCGATGGCGTGCCCGCACCGCTTTTCTATTTGGCGGGCACTACGTGCTGGAACTTTTTCGTGGTGTGTTTTAACGTGTGCGCAGGTGCGCTCAGCGGGTACGCGCATTTATATACTAAGGTGTACTTCCCGCGCCTTATCCCGCCCTTGGCGGCGATTATCAGCAGCTTGGTGCCGTTCGCAATCGAACTATTTATCTTCTTCTGTTTCTATATCTATTTTGTGATTATGGGTAGCAGTGCCCATATTACGTGGGCGATTGTCATGTTCCCCGCGCTGATGGTTCTCTTAGCCGGTTTGGGTATCGGTATGGGACTGTTCTGCAGCAGTATCTCGACCAAGTACAGGGATTTGGCGATTTGTATCAGTTGGTTTATGAAACTCGTCATGTACGCTACGCCCGTCATCTATCCGATGTCCACCATCACGAACCCGCTGATTCGAAAGGCGATTCTCGTCAATCCGCTGTCGGGAATCTTGGAGTGGTGGAAATACGGTTTCTTAGGGGAGGGTAGTCACGAGTGGTGGATGTTGGCGTATTCGTTCGGGATGATGGTGATCTTCCTCATCTTAGGTGTCGTTATCTTCAATCGCGCCCAAAAAACCTTTGCCGATACGGTGTAGATTTTACTATTTTGCATTTTTTTTGTGCAAAATTGCAAATAAATTTGCATATATCAAAAAAAAGCAGTATCTTTGCAGTCGAATTTGAATAAGGGGACCCGAAAAGGTTCCCTTATTTATGAATAATACCCATATATGATTAGTGTTCAAGATGTAGAATCGATGATTAAGGAGTATCTGAAGGATACGAATTATCAGTTGGTAACGTTGAGCGTCTCGCCCGCGAACGAAATCCTCGTAGAGGTAGACCGCCTCGAAGGTGTAGACCTCGACTTCTGCGCCTCACTCAATGCCTTCCTCAATGAGCGCCTCGAGAAGATAACCGACGACTACGCCCTCAAAGTAGGTAGCGTGAGCCTGACGGCTCCCTTTAAGACGAGACTGCAATATGATAAGAACCTCGGGCACAACGTAGAACTGCTCACCAAGGACGGGAAGAAATGGCACGGGGTGCTGGTCAGCGTGGACGAGGAGAGTTTTATGGTGGATGTCCCGCAGAAAAAGAAAGAGATACAATCCCTTACCTTCGGGTATAACGATATCAAGTATATTAAATACGATTTAAAAATATAAATTATGGCAAAAACGCAAGAGTCAATCAACTTGATTGACAATTTCTCAGAGTTCAAAGAACTCAAAAACATTGATCGCCAAACATTGATTAATGTCTTGGAAGACTCCTTCCGTAATGTAATCACAAAGATGTACGGTACCGACACCAACTACGACGTCATCATCAACCCCGATAAGGGTGACTTGGAGGTTTACCGTAACCGTCTGGTCATGGAGGACGACGATGTGGCTAATCCGGAAACCCAGATTGCCCTCTCCGATGCTCTTAAGATTGACGACGAAGCCCAGGTAGGCGAGGAAGTAACCGACCTCGTTCCCTTCAAGACGACCTTCGGTCGCCGCATGATCCTGAATCTGCGCCAGACCTTAGCCTCGAAGATCCTCGAGCTCCAAAAGGAGAACCTGTACATCAAGTATTCGGATATGTTGGGTCAAATCGTGAGCGGCGAACTCTACCAAGTATGGAAGAAAGAGATGCTCCTGCTCGACGAGGACGACAACGAACTGTATCTGCCCAAACAGAACCAGATTCCTTCCGACTATTACCACAAAGGTGATGTCGTTCGCGCCGTCGTGGTGCAAGTGGAGAACAATAACTCCAACCCGAAGATCATCCTCTCTCGTACCAGCCCGCTGTTCCTGCAACGCCTCTTTGAACAAGAGGTCCCCGAGGTACACGACGGCCTGATCGCCATCAAGAAAATTGCCCGTATCCCGGGGGAGCGCGCCAAAGTGGCTGTAGAGAGTTTTGACGACCGTATCGACCCCGTAGGCGCTTGCGTAGGTATCAAAGGTGCCCGCATCCACGGTATCGTTCGCGAACTGAGAAACGAGAACATCGACGTCATCAACTATACCTCGAATATCAACCTGTTTATCCAACGCGCCTTGGCACCCGCGAAGATCTCTTCGATGAATATCGACGAGGTGAATAAGAAAGCCGAAGTATATCTCAAACCCGACGAGGTATCGCTCGCTATCGGTAAGAGCGGCCATAACATCAAACTGGCATCTATGCTGACCGACTACCAGATTGATGTCTATCGCGAGATGGACGATGAGGATGCAGAGGATATCTACTTGGACGAGTTCAATGACGAAATCGACCAATGGGTCATCGATGCACTCAAAGCCATCGGACTCGATACCGCTAAGTCCGTTCTCAACCTCCCGAAGGAAGACCTGATGAAGCGTATCGACCTGGAAGAAGAAACGGTAGACGATGTATATCGCATCCTCGCTGCAGAATTTGCTAACGACTAATAATCTTCAATCTTCAATCGTATGAAACTTATCCAAGCTTGTAAAGAACTCAACATCGGCATGTCCACCGCCGTGGAATTCTGTGCGAAGCAAGGTAAGGAAATCGCTACGGATCCAAATACCCGTATTGATGACGACCTTTATCTGCTCCTCGCCAAGGAATTTAACCGCGACATGGCACTGAAACTGGAAGCAGAACGTCAATCACAGCAACGCCAAGAACGCGTGCAACAATCCGAGGCTACAGAGAAACCTGCACAGCCCGCACAAGAAACACCGGCTACCGCCGGACCGAAAGTGCTGGGCCGTATCGATCTCGACGCCGAGAAGAAAGCGCGCGAACAGGCTCGTCGTCAACAAGAAGCCGAGGCGGAAGCCAAAGCCAAAGCCGAAGCCCAAGCAAAAGCCAAAGCCGAAGTGGAAGCAGCCCTCAAAGCGGAAGCCGAACTGAAAAGGCAGATGGCGCAACAAAGCGCTCAACCGGCTAAACCGGCTAAACCGGCTCAACCCGCTCCCGCTGCCGGACCTAAGATTGTAGGAAAGATCGACTTATCCAGTATCAATCAGGCTACCCATCCTGAGAAGAAATCCAAGGAGGAGAAACGCAAGGAGCGCGAACAGCGTCAGCAAGCGCAACAGCAGGCTAATCAGCAAGCCAGCGAGAAACGCAAACGCGAACGCTTTAAACAAAACAAGGTGGACATTGACGCTGCAGGCAACCAAAAGGGCAAGTCTAAAGGACCTAAACGCCCCTTGAAGGTTGAGGTGGACGACGAAGAAGTGCAACGTCAAATCAAAGAGACGATCGCTCGTCTCCAAGGAAACAAAGGGAAAACAGCAACATCGAAACATAAACGCGAACGCCGCGAACTCGAACGCGAGAAGATGGCCGAGGCGAAAGCCGAAGAACGGGCTCAGTCTACCATCCTCAAACTCACGGAGTTCGTGACCGTCAATGACCTGGCCGTGATGATGAATGTGCCCGTGACGAAGATCATCGGTACTTGCATGAGCCTGGGTATGATGGTATCCATCAACCAACGACTCGATGCCGAGACCATCAACATCGTAGCCGAAGAGTTCGGATTCACCACCGAATATACGTCCTCCCAAGTGGAAGCCGACATCGCTTCCGACGAGAACGAATATACGGAGGCCGACCTCGAACCGCGTTGCCCGATCGTGACCGTCATGGGTCACGTCGATCATGGTAAGACCTCCTTACTCGACCATATCCGCAACACTAACGTGATTGCCGGTGAGGCCGGAGGTATCACCCAACATATCGGTGCCTATAACGTTCAACTCAAGAACGGACAACACATCACTTTCCTCGATACCCCCGGTCACGAGGCCTTCACCGCCATGCGTGCTCGTGGTGCGAAAGTGACGGATATAGCCATCATCATCGTTGCTGCCGATGACGGCGTGATGCCGCAGACGCGCGAGGCGATCTCCCACGCACAAGCTGCCGGAGTACCGATGATATTCGCTATCAATAAGTGCGATAAACCCTCCGCTAATCCCGATAAGATCAAAGAGGAACTCGCCAACATGAACCTGCTCATCGAGGAGTGGGGTGGTAAATACCAATCCCAGGACATCTCCGCGAAAGCCGGAACGGGTGTCTTCGAACTCCTCGAGAAAGTGCTGCTCGAAGCCGAGATGCTCGACCTCAAGGCTAACCCGAAACGTCGCGCCAAGGGTTCAATCATCGAGTCCTCCCTCGACAAGGGTCGTGGCTATGTAGCCACCATCCTCGTCTCCGACGGAACACTCCACATGGGGGATGTCGTCCTCGCCGGTACAGCCCACGGACGTATCAAAGCTATGTTCAACGAACGCGGACAGAAGATTGAACAAGCCCTGCCGGGTGAACCCGCCGTGATCTTAGGCCTCAATGGCGCTCCGACCGCCGGCGATGAGTTCAACGTGATGCCGACCGAACAAGAGGCACGCGACGTAGCCAACAAACGCGAACAACTGCAACGCGAGATGTCTATCCGCACCAAGAAACATATCGGTCTGGACGAGATTGGTCGCCGTCTGGCTATCGGAGACTTCAAAGAACTCAACCTCATCGTCAAAGCCGATGTGGACGGTTCCGTGGAAGCCCTGTCCGACTCGCTCATCAAACTCTCTACCGAGAATATCCAAGTCAATGTCATCCACAAAGCCGTGGGTGCTATCTCTGATTCCGATGTCCTCCTGGCGGAGGCGTCCGATGCCGTCATCGTCGGCTTCAACGTCCGTCCTACCGGTACCGCCCGTAAGATGGCGGAGACCGCCGAAGTGGATATCCACCTGTATAGCATCATCTACGACGCTATCGAGGAAGTGAAAGCCGCTATGGCAGGTATGTTGTCACCGGAGGAGAAAGAGGAAGTGACCGCTACCCTGGAGGTTCAACAGACCTTCCATATCTCGAAAGTAGGAACGATCGCCGGTTGCGTCGTCAAGGAAGGTAAGATCAAACGCGGCAATAAACTGCGCGTCATCCGCGACGGTATCGTCATCTATACCGGCGATATGCTCGCCCTCAAACATGGTAAAGATGATGTCAAAGAGATGGGTGTCAACCAGGAATGCGGTGTCAGCATCCGCTCGTATAACGATATCATCGAAGGCGATATACTTGAATCCTTTGAAACCATCGAAGTCGCTCGTTCGTTAGAGTAATGAAAAAAGGCAACCTCATATCCTTGCTTAGTCTTCTGTTCTGCGGGTGCCAACCCTACCAGAGTTACGTGGACCAAATCGTTGTTAACGATGTACCTTTATATTACGCTTGCGAGGGTAGGGGCAAACCGATTATCTTACTTCACGGCAATGGGGGACATCACG
>CALCGR010000033.1 GCA_937901025.1 uncultured Bacteroidales bacterium | reverse complement strand
GTGGCTAAAGGTCCTCATCATGGACCGGCTCCCATTCCGGAAGAAGGTAAATGGGTAAAAGCCAAAGAGATTAAAGACATCTCGGGTATGACCCACGGTATTGGTTGGTGCGCACCTCAACAAGGCGCGTGCAAGCTGAGTTTAAACGTTAAAGATGGTGTCATCGAAGAGGCTCTTGTGGAGACTATCGGTTGCTCCGGAATGACCCACAGCGCCGCTATGGCCGCTGAGATCCTGCCGGGTAAGACGTTGCTGGAAGCCCTGAATACGGACCTTGTTTGCGACGCTATCAACACCGCGATGCGCGAACTGTTCTTACAGATTGTTTACGGACGTACGCAATCCGCTTTCTCCGAGGGCGGTCTGCCTATCGGTGCCGGTCTGGAAGACCTTGGTAAGGGCTTAGTAAGCCAAGTAGGTACACTCTATTCCACGAAAGTGAAAGGGCCTCGTTACCTCCAACTCACGGAAGGCTATATCACCAAAGAGTTCCTCGATGAGGATGGTGAGATTTGCGGTTATGAATATGTTCACATGGGTAAGTTCATGGATGCCATCAAGAAAGGCGTTTCCGCTGAGGAAGCCTTGAAACAAGTGACCGGTACCTATGGCCGCACCACGAAAGAACAAGGAGCAGTTAAATCTATTGACCCAAGAAAGGAGTAAGTTATGATTCGTCCGGTTCAATTTGAGTCGCAAGACCGCCGCGAGAAACAGATTCTCGCCGCACTGAATGCCAATGGCATCAAGAGTATTGAAGAAGCCAACCAGATCTGCGAACAGTATGGTTTGGATCCGTATATGACCTGCGAAGAGACGCAACGTATCTGCTTTGAGAACGCCAAATGGGCTTACGTAGTAGGTTCCGCTATCGCTATCAAGAAAGGTTGCAAGAACGCTGCTGATGCTGCCGAAGCTATCGGTATCGGTTTGCAAGCCTTCTGTATCCCGGGTTCCGTAGCTGATGATCGTAAGGTCGGTTTAGGTCATGGGAACTTAGCCGCTCGTCTGCTCCGCGAGGAGACCGAGTGCTTCGCTTTCTTAGCCGGTCACGAGAGTTTCGCTGCCGCTGAGGGTGCTATTAAGATCGCAGAGATGGCCAATAAGGTTCGTCAAAAACCGCTGCGCATCATCCTCAATGGTTTAGGCAAAGATGCTGCTATGATCATCTCCCGTATCAATGGCTTCACCTATGTTCAAACCGAGTTTGACTATTTCACCGGTAAACTGAACGTGATTAAGGCCAAGGCTTATAGCAATGGTCCTCGCGCGAAAGTGAATTGCTATGGTGCGGATGACGTTCGCGAAGGTGTCGCTATCCTGTGGCACGAGAATGTGGATGTATCCATCACCGGTAACTCTACCAATCCTACCCGTTTCCAACACCCCGTAGCAGGTACCTATAAGAAAGAGCGTATCCT
>CALCGR010000032.1 GCA_937901025.1 uncultured Bacteroidales bacterium | reverse complement strand
ACCGCTCACCTCGACACTGCCAGTGTCGCGCTCTAGCCAGATGAGCTAATACCCCGTCATTTTCCCGCGTGGGCGGGAAAACGTATATTACTCTTGATTGAGAGTTACGCGTTTGAAGTCAGTGATAACCACGTTGGCTTTCTTGAGGATATCCTTCACCAGTTCCTTGGATTCAGACATGATGTACTGTTGCTCCACGAGGGTGGATTCCTTCAAGAACTTCTGCAGACGGCCTTGGGCAATCATCTCAATCTTCTTCATATTGAGGTTAGCCTCTGCTTGAGCAGGAACTTCAGCACGAATCTTACGAGCCGCCTCAGCCAGTTCGGGCGTTAACCAACCCTTAGCCAAGTTAGACTCGATATGGTCGTCGCTATCCGCGTGAGCCGGATTGATACCGGCCTTACGCAGTTCGTTCTCAACGGCTTTAACAATCTCATCTTGTTTGGTCTTATCGATAGCGATAGCCAACTCTTTGTCCTTCACGTCTTGCGCTACATGGTCAGCATCGAGAGCAACGGGGCTCATAGAAGCGACTTGCATATTCACGCCGTGAACGGTCTCTTGGCAAGCGTCAGCACTATCAGCAGCCACCAGCGAAGACAACTTATTACCCAGGTGGTTGTAAGCGTCTACCTTCGGAGCCTTCAGGAAAGCGTAATCGCTGAGTTCCATCTTCTCACCGGTAACACCACTGCGCTCGGTAACGAGGTCTTGAGCGGTGAAACCACCGATCTTAAGACTCTTGAGTTCGTCCAAAGTAGCGGGTTTAACCTCCATGGCAGCATCCAGAATCTTCTTGACCATCGCCACGAAGTCTGCATTCTTAGCCACAAAGTCGGTTTCGCACTTAACGCCAACGATAGCACCAAAGCCATTCTCAGCTTTCGCTAAGACGCAACCTTCGGAAGCCTCACGATCACTACGTTTAGCAGCAATCGCCTGACCACGCTTACGGAGCAAGTCTTTGGCAACCTCGAAATCGCCATTGGCTTCCTCGAGGGCTTTCTTGACGTCCATCATTCCTGCGCCTGTCATATCGCGCAGTTTTTTAATATCAGCTAATGTAACAGCCATACGTCTTAAAGTGTAAAGTTTAAAGTGTAAAGTTTAAAGTAATTATTCGGCTTTTGCCTCTTCTGCGGGAGCCTCAGCAGGAGCCTCTACGCTGGCTACTTTCTCAGGAGCAGCCTCGGTGACGGCTTTGCGAACGCGAGTGCGACGCTCTTTGGCAGCGGGAGCCACTTCCTTGGCGGGAGCTTCCTCTTGTTGAGCAGCAGCATCTTCGTCGGCTTTCTCTACCTTACGCTCTTCCAGACCTTCGTTGATAGCAGCAGCCACAGCATTGAGGATAATCTCGATGGACTTGGTAGCATCATCGTTAGCAGGAATAACGAAATCGATGTTCGAAGGATCCGAGTTCGTATCTACGATACCGAAAACGGGGATACCCAGGCGGTTAGCCTCAGCCACCGCAATATGCTCTTTCATTACGTCAACTACGAACAAGGCACTCGGCAGACGGGTAAGGTCAGCGATAGAACCGAGGTTCTTCTCGAGTTTCTCACGTTGACGGGTGATTTGCAATTTCTCGCGTTTGGAGATGTTATCGAAGGTACCATCGGTCATCATCTTATCGATGTTCGACATCTTCTTGACAGCCTTACGGATGGTGGGGAAGTTGGTAAGCATACCTCCTGCCCAACGCTCGGTGATGTAAGGCATTGCCAGTTCTTGAGCCTTCGCGGCAATCACTTCTTGTGCTTGCTTCTTCGTACCAACGAAGAGGATCTTACGTCCGCTCTTTGCAATATTCTTCAAAGCCTCGGCAGCCTCGTCAATCTTGACAGCCGTCTTGTTTAAATCAATAATATGAATGCCATTGCGCTCAGCAAAGATATAAGGAGCCATGGCAGGATTCCATTTACGTTTGAGGTGACCAAAGTGGCAACCGGCCTCAAGTAATTGATCAAAATTTGTTCTCATTTGTTTTTAAGTTTGGCATTCTGCTAGTAGGTTCCGGAAAGACCGGGACATCTAGCAAAATTAAATAAATATTAACGTTTACTGAATTGGAAGTGTCTACGAGCTTTGGGTTGACCGGGTTTCTTACGCTCAACTTCACGAGCATCACGAGTCATGAAACCTTCGGCTTTGAGTGCGCTCTTGTCCTCCGGATTGATCTTTACCAATGCACGGGCAATAGCCAGGCGCAGTGCCTCTGCTTGACCTTTGAAACCACCACCATCAAGGTTCACTTGGATATCGTATTTCTCAGCAACACCGAGTTTGTTCAGCGGTTGCTTAACGATAAATTGGAGAATAGAAGAAGGGAAATATGCCTCCAAATCACGACCATTGACCGTAATTTTTCCAGCGCCCTCATTAACGTAAACGCGTGCAACAGCAGCTTTACGACGACCTAATGCATTAATTTTTTCCATATTCTTCTATTATTTAAGTATATTAATATCGATTTGTTTGGGTTTTTGCGCTTGCATATTGTGCTCTGCACCGGCAAAAACGTAAAGGTTATTGAACAGTTGGCTACCCAGACGAGTCTTAGGAAGCATACCCTTTACCACTTTCTTAATCAGACGATCTGCACCCTTCTCCATCAATTGAGCGGGAGTCATCTCGCGTTGTCCACCGGGGAAGCCCGTATAATGCACGTACGTGCGACCTTCCCATTTGTTACCCGTCATCTTTACCTTGTCGGCATTGATGATGATTACGTTGTCACCGCAGTCCACATTAGGAGTGAAACTGGGTTTGTACTTGCCGCGAAGGAGTTTGGCTACCTTCGTGCACATGCGGCCGAGAATCTGGCCCTCAGCATCAACAACAACCCACTCTTTTTGAGCAGTTGCCTTGTTCGCTGATACAGTTTTGTAACTTAATGTATCCATTATAAATTAATTTTAAAGGCCATGCCGACAGACATCATTTACGTTGTTTACAACCACTGCCCAGCATGACGAGTTGTTTGTTTTTTTCAAAAAAGCGTGCAAAATTACAAAATTATTTTGACATACACAAATTTTTCTTCACTTTTTTGCATTTTTTTGTAATTTTCACCCGTTTCCCAGTAATTCAACACCAGTCCGGACCGCATTTGGTACAAGATTCGCTCTAAATCCGGCAGCTGATAAGCGGGTTTTGCTTCCGCCAAAGACGGATGGGCTTCTTCCCAGGTTTTCAGGTCTTGTTCCAACTGCGCAACGACCTTGGGATAGATCTTATCAAACCGCTCCGGATGTTGGGTATACCAAACGAGGGAACTATCGAACCGAGCCTGGGTAACACCATGTTTCTCGAGGACCAAGTAATAGCATTTGCTTTGCACCTCATGGTGTCCTATGCTATAGCCGGCCGCAGCCAAGGTAGCGTCCGCGTGATGCAAGTCAACCAGGATATCCACCATCTGTTGACGCGAGAGATGAGAAGACCTACAACTCACCATCAAGCATAGGGCTAGCAGAATAATATAGAGACTACTTCTTTTCAAGGCTTTGATTCAATTCTTTTCTAAAGAAGAGGATAATCACGATGACCGCTACCGTGATACAACTATCCGCAAAGTTAAAGACCGGTCGGAAGAAGATACACTCCCCTGCCCGATTGGTAATGAGCGGGAAATAGAACATATCGACCACCTTGCCATAGAACCAACCGGCATAGCCAAAGAGTTTGCCATAGCAAACGCAATCGATAATGTTGCCTATCGCACCGGCAGTAACAAGAGCAACCAAAGCGATATACGACCGGCTGCGCCTGCACGACCGCTGCGCTGAACGATCGCTATTGCTGTATGATAGGATGAGTTGGTGTATATACCAGCCCAGCACACCGACCGCCGCGATGCGGAAGAGGGTAAGAGCTATCTTACTGAACCACTCGATGCCGAAGGCCATACCGTCATTCTCTACGAAACAGAGGTAGAACCACGGCGTCACCTGATAACTCTCCCCTAAGGCGAAATGCGTTCGGATATAGAGTTTGATGGCCTGATCAATTGCTACGGATGCGATAATGATAGCACTCACCCAAAGGGATGTTTTGGTCGTTTGTTTCATCATGCGATATGAAAGGCTTGTTTTATATCGTTAACGCGGTCGAGTTTCTCCCACGTAAACAGTTCCACTTGTTGTTCGAAGGGTTGCCCATTGCCGTTGATGAACGTCTTGGTCACCACTTCGGGGGTTCGACCCATGTGTCCGTAACGCGCGGATTCCTCATAGATAGGTTGTCTGAGCTTAAGGGCTTTTTCGATAGCCCCCGGACGAAGGTCAAAGAGTTGTTTAATCTTTTTAGCGATAGCAGCATCGGATAAGCCCGGGAGCGCAGTACCAAACGTATTGACGCAGATGCTGACGGGTTGAGCAATACCGATGGCGTAACTCACTTGAACGAGCATTTGTTTAGCGACTCCGGCGGCTACCATGTTTTTCGCTATCCAACGAGCGGCATAGGCTGCCGAACGGTCCACCTTCGACGGGTCTTTGCCCGAGAAAGCACCACCACCGTGGGCACCCCGACCCCCATAGGTATCGACAATAATCTTTCGCCCCGTCAAGCCGGTATCCCCGTGAGGTCCGCCAATAACGAAGTTCCCCGTGGGATTGACAAAGAGTTTAAAGTCATCCTGTAGCAATTGGCTATAGCGGGCATCGCGTTTAGCTACGCGCGGAAGGAGGATATTGATAATGTCCTCTTTGATCTGCTGTTGACTCACGTTCGGGTCGTGCTGCGTAGACAGAACGATGGTATCGAGGCGAATCGGTTCGTTGTGTTCGTTATATTCGATGGTCACTTGCGATTTCGCGTCCGGACGGAGGTACGTCATTTGTTTTCCCTCTTTACGTATACGCGCGAGTGTATATACTAAGGTGTGGGCAAGGTCGAGGGTGAGGGGCATCAAACTCTCCGTTTCGTTGACGGCATAGCCGAACATCATTCCCTGGTCGCCGGCACCCTGATTCAGTTTACCCTTACGGCTAACGCCTTGGTCGATATCGGCGGACTGCTCATGAAGGGCAGTTAAGATACCACAACTATCGGCATCAAACTGATACTCCGCCTTGGTGTACCCGATTTTTGCGATGGTTTTACGAACAACCGAAGGCACATCGACATAACGATTGGACTTTACTTCGCCGGCTACAATCACCTGGCCGGTGGTTACCATCGTTTCGCAAGCCACGTGGGATTGGGGGTCTAAGGCTAAAAAGTGGTCTAAGACAGCATCACTGATTTGGTCCGCCACCTTATCGGGGTGTCCTTCGGATACGGATTCCGATGTAAAAAGATAATGTTTGTTCATTAATGTAATATCTTATATATCAGTTCCTTCCATAGGTCTTCGTCCTTAGCGGAAGGGTTATTTATTCCTTTGAGGCGGGCATCCGTTTCGCGGAAATACCCGATGATATTAAAGGTCTTGCCGGCGGAGAAGCGTCTGGCTGCCGCGGCATAGTCTTTAACAAAGAACGGATTGCACCCCAACGCGGGTGCGGCCGCGCGCTCCGACTTATCGGGCAGATAGTGGTAGATCATCAGGTTGGCAAAGAAGTTATAGAGGATACCCAACTCTTTGACCATCGGGTGGTCTTTGCTCGTGGCGAAATATTGGGTAATACGGTTGGCTTTCTCCACGTTACCTTTGATGAGGGCGTCTTGCAGTTCAAACACATTGTAGTCCTTGGAGATTCCTATGTTTCGCTCCACGAGGGCCGTATCAATGACCTTACTCTCTGCGGGACGCCCCGTCAGCAGTTTATCTACCGCTCCGGCGATACCGGTGAGGTCCGAGCCAATATAATCCGCCAATAACTTGGGCACCCGTTCATCCACGCTCAACGCTAAACTCTCCACTCTACACTTTAAATACTCCCGAACCCATTTCTCGAGTTGGTAGTCGGGGATCTTGGCGGAGGGCATCATAACGCCTCCGGCAGCTTCGACTTTCTTCCACACATTGAGGCGTTTATCGGGATTGCCGTATTTATAACAGATGACGAGGAGGGAATCCGGTTGCGGGTTCTCGGCATAAAGGCCGAGGGCTTCCCATTTTTTTATCGTTTGAGCTTCCTTGACGATGACCACTTTTTTCCCGCCCATCATAGCAAATCCGCGCGCTGCCGCGATGGCGGAAGCGATATCGCCTCCTTGCAGGTCTTTACCATAAACAATGGTCTGATCGAACTCCCGCGCCATCTCATCCAGCACGTTGTGTTCGATATAGTCGCACACCTGGTCTATGTAGTAAGATTCCTCGCCGTGGAGGACATAGATAGGGGCAAAATTCCCCTGTTTGAGTTGCAATATGACTTGGTCGTACGTCATTTGGGGTGCAAAATTACAAAAAATATTGGAAATATGCAAACTTTAGTTGCTTTTTTTATTTTTTTTAATGAAAAATTTGCTCATATCAAAATTTTGTTGTATCTTTGCAGCGTTTTTGTAAACAAATTATTTATGCATATGAAAAAGTTATTCATTCTTGTATCTGTCTTAGCCCTCAGTTTTGCGGCTAGTGCACAAAATCTTTCTACCGGCATTCAATATCTTCAAGCCGCAGCCGCAGAGAACGCAGCGCAACGCAAGCAGGCTGAAGCGAGGGGAGAAGTTGTACAAACCAAGGTTGCTTTCCAAGCAAACGTAGATATTTCGGGTCGCGTTCATTGGGGTACTCAACCCAGTGTCAAATATTATGGCAAATCCTATGGAGGAAACAAGAACATCTCCGGAGGTCCGGCCGTGAACGTAGATTTAGGTGTACGCATCAATAATGCTTATTTTATCGGTGTGGGTGCCCAACTTGGAGCGGACTTCGGTAAGTTTGACTCGAAGATCCTCAGTCCTAGCGGGAACAACTACATTATCCATATAACGGATGCTTATATTCCTATCTACGGAGACTTTAAGATTTATATCCCTTCGAGTACCGGTATTTGCCCGTACTTTGATGCAGCCATTGGTGGATATATCAAGGATTGGATTACGCTTAAATCCCCGCTGGTTGAGGATTTGGGTGAGGAGAACTTGAAGACATTAGATTTAGACAACCTCAAGGTCAGTGGTGACAAGATGAGTTATCGCAATAAAAAGGGCGGTTTCTACTTGCACGCCGCTGTAGGTGCAGATATCGATAAGATTTGTGTATCTGCCGGTTATGAGATGACCACGTACGAAGAGGATGCCAACATTAAAGTTAACAACAACGTATTCTTGAAGATTGGTGTTCGCATCGGTGGATAATCGAATTGAAATAAAAAACATTCAAGTGTTTTTTTTAAATAAATACTTTATTATTAACAAACTTAATTTTCTTTTAAAATTATGAAAAAGGTTTTCTTATTAGCCGTTGTGGCTATGCTGAGCGCTGCTTATGTAAATGCAGCTGACAAAAAATTGGACGTTAAAGGTGCGTACAATGAAGTAAAAGATCAAATCATGAGCGGTAGTCCCCGTTCTATCGGTGCTAACCTCGGTTACAACCTCGGTTTCTCGTATCAACACGGTTTGAAGAATGGTAACATGATCGACTGCGGTGCTAATGTTGAGATTATTGGCGGCCTTGGTGTTGGTTTATTTGCTACTTATGATTGGGTTAATCCTTTCAACACGCAAATTCCTTGGAACAATAAAGGTTCTTGGAACTGGGCTATGGGTGTTGGTGCTGCCGGTGGTGTAAACTTCGCTGGTAGCAATGCTAATTACGGAGCAGGTACATCTTATATTGGTGGTCACGTTGGTGCAGCCGGTTTCATTGGCGTAGCTTATGATTTCTGGTTCCCGTTGGAGCTCTCCATCGATTGGCGTCCCGAAGTAGGTGTTTACATGGGTACCACTACTACCAAATATGCTGACGGCACGAAAAACTCCAGCACCGCTGCTAGTTTCTATGGTGGTGGTCTGCTTGGTTTCAGCCTTGGTGTTCGTTACTTATTCTAAGTCGTGCATCGATCCGGATTTGTTAATATAGTCGGAAATCCCAATGTCGGGAAATCCACTTTGATGAACGCTCTCGTAGGGGAGCGTTTATCTATCATCACCTCAAAGGCGCAGACCACGCGTCATCGTATCTTAGGTATCGTCAACGGGGAAGACTTCCAGATGGTGTTTTCGGACACGCCGGGTGTGCTGCAACCCAACTATAAGTTGCAGGAGCAGATGCTCGAGTTCTCCCGTTCGGCCTTAGTGGATGCGGACGTGTTGCTCTACGTCACCGATGTGCAAGACACGCCTGACCGCAATGAAGACTGTTCGACTTTCCTCGAGAAAGTGAAGCGGATGTCCGCCGCGGGAACGAAGGTTATCTTAGTGATTAACAAGATTGACCTCACCACGCAGGACACGCTCAATAGCCTCGTCGAGTACTGGCAGCGTCTGTTGCCGCAGGCGACAGTGATGCCCATCTCCGCAAAAGAGGCTTTTGGTGTCAGCCAACTCTTTGAACTAATCAAGGTCAGTCTGCCCGAGTGCCCGCCGTTCTTCCCCAAGGATCAGTTGACGGACAAACCCGCACGGTTCTTTGTCAATGAGATTATTCGCGAGAAGATCTTGCTGCACTACGATAAGG
>CALCGR010000031.1 GCA_937901025.1 uncultured Bacteroidales bacterium | reverse complement strand
AAGAGTGAATCTTTTTTTAGCACCGGAATTAGTTTTTACCTTTGGCATTTTGTTTAAATTTTAAATTGTTATTAATTATTTTAAGTCGTAGGCAGCCATTGGTGGCCTATCGACTATTGGGTTCATAATGCACAATGCACGATGCACGGTTATTTCTTGGGCGCAATCATCACAATCATCCGCTTGCCTTCCAATTGCGGAACGGCTTCGGGTTTGCCTACTTCCTCCAAATCGTTCGCAAAACGCGCGAGCAGCAGTTCACCTTGCTCCTTGAACACGATGGAACGACCGCGGAAGAACACATACGCCTTCACTTTGTTACCATCTTTCAAGAACTCCTGGGCATGCTTGAGTTTAAAGTTGTAATCATGCTCATCGGTTTGCGGTCCGAAACGGATCTCTTTGACCACAATCTTCGCGGAGTTTTGCTTAATCTCCTTCTCTTTGCGTTTCTTCTGGTACAAGAACTTCTGGTAATCCAGAATGCGGCATACAGGGGGAGCGGCATTAGGGGAAACCTCTACCAGGTCCAAATTCATGTCATCGGCAATGCGCATCGCCTCGCGATAACTATAAATACCCTGCTCTACATTGTCGCCTACTAAGCGTACTTCATTCACGCCGCGAATCTTGTCGTTGATACGATTCGGCAGCTCTTTTTCTACTCGGCCGCGCTGGGGACGAGGAGAGTTGTTGGGGACGTTTAACGCCATATACAATAATGCATTCTTATAAAAAAGCGTGCAAAGGTACAACATTTTTTTGATACTACCAAATTTTTTTGAAAAAAAGTGATATTTTTTTAATAAAGTTTGCGTATGTGCGAGATTTTTTGTATCTTTGCAGCCAAATTCGGGTAAAATCCGTAAAAAGCACAAAAAACGTATGAAACAGTTCAGTTTATTTGCAGCCTTATTACTCGTTATGAGTTTGACGCTAACCAATTGTAAAGAGAGCTCGAATATCCCCAGCCCCGGAGATAACAGCTACAACCTGCCCTCGGAGCCGACTCCCATCGTGGATGCTATCGAAATCAATATCGATAGTGCTCTGAAGATTGTTGCCGGTTTGGCGGACGGAGAAACGACGACCCAGAAATATAAGATTAGCGGAATGATTACGAAGAACATCACCAACCCGACCGATGTTCCAAAATATACAGATATCAATTTCGACTTCAAGGATAGTACCGACAAAACCCTAACGTGTTATTACACCAAGAACCTGAGGAACAAAAACTTCACTTCCCGATACAAGGTACCTTTAGTGGGCTCTTATGTAACGGTAGTAGGTGCCTTGCAAAGATATGTAAAGAACGATTCATACACGCCCGAGTTGGTCAACGGATTCCTTTATGATATCCCCTATGGTCTATTCTTGCCGGATCCCATTACCTTACCCGCTTGTCCGGATCCACTACCCGACCAAATCAGCATCAAGAGAGCACTCGCGATTGGTGATTCCATTGGCAAAGGCAAGACCACAACCGAGACGTATAAGATTGTTGGTGTCGTTTATCAAGTAAACGAAGCTCCGAGCGGGTATAAGAACGCCACCTTCACCATTATGAATAATGATTATCCGGATGAGACTTTCTACTGCTATCGCGTTAAGGACAGAAAAACCGGTAACGACTTTACCAACCCTGATATGTTGGCGGTGGGTGATACCGTCTTCATTGAGTCGAAGATAACCAATTATAGTGGAACCATTGAAACCGTTAGCAACCAAGGATATATCTATTGGTCGAGCAATAAGCTTTTAGGTTATCCGCCTTACTCCGAAGTAGCACAATAAACAATTTAAATTTATACATTTATGGCAACTTTACAAAAAATTCGTAACCATGGCGTCTTCCTCCTCGTGATTGTAGGAGCCGCTATGTTAGCATTCATCCTGGGCGACTTCCTTAACTCAGGTAGTAGTTTCTTCAACCGCAGCCGTGAGAACATCGCTGTCATCGCCGGTCACGACGTACATTACACTGAGTACGAGGCTGCCAAAGACCAGCTCACCGAGGTAGCGAAGATGCAAGGGCAAAACGTGAACGATGAGGCTTTCCAAAGTCAGATCCGCAACCAAGTATGGCAAACCCTGATGATGGAATACACCCTCGGTGACCAAGCCGAGAAGATCGGTATGGCCGTTACCGCGGACGAACTTAGCGAACTATGCATCGGTGCTAATCCTCACCGTATCATTCGTAACATCTTTGCGGATGCTAACGGGAACTTGGACCGCGCCCAACTCGTTCGTTTCCTTCACCAAATGAACCAAGAGGTGGAAGATCCCGAACAAGCCGCAGCCATCAAGAACTATAAGAACTACTGGATGTATTGGGAGAAAGTGGTACGTCTCACCCAACTGCAAGAGAAATACACCGCCCTCATCCAGGGTCTCGTAGCCGCTAACAGCCTCGACGCTAAGTATGCCTTCGAGGGCAGCCAAGTGGACGTAAACGCAGAATACGTGATGCAACCCTACTACACGGTAGCCGACTCTACGATTACCATCAGCAAGGCTGAACTCAAGAAACTCTACAACCAACACAAACCCATCTATAAGCAAACGCCCAACCGCGCCATCTCTTACGTAGTTTTCGACATCCGTCCTTCCCAAGCCGACTACGACGCTACCCGCGCGTTCATGGAGTCCCTCATCGATGAGTTCAAGACTTCGAGCGATGTAGCCATGGTTGTTAACCCGAACTCCGATATTATGTTCGACGGGCGCGACTATAGCAAGGATAACGTTCCGGCCCAATACAAAGACTTCGCTTTCAGTGCTAACGCGAAAGCCGGTCAAGTGACCGAGCTCCGTTTTGCAAACGACACCTACTCCATGGCTCGTATCATCAAAGCCGGTTACTCCAAACCCGATAGCGTGTTCCTGAAGTTCGTCGCTACCGAGGAGGGCCAAGAGGACCAAGAACTCGGTTGGTACACTGCCGAGAAACTCAACAAGGAGATTGCTACTCCCGCCTTCAACACGAAGAAAGGTAAACGCTTTACCGTTGCTGTAGGTATGGGCTCGCAAACCTTCGAAGTGATGGAGGTCAGCAAGGCTACGCCGAAGGTACAACTCGCTATCTTAGAGCGCAAAGTAACACCGTCGTCCAAGACCTATTCCGTTCTCTACAACGAGGCAAAGCAATTCGTTGTCAACAACAACACCGAGGAAGCCTTCATCGCCGCAGCTGCAGAAGCAAACAAGACCGTCGTTCCGCAATATAACCTCAACAAGAACACCGAGAATGTAGGTTCCCTGACCTCCAGCCGTCCTATCGTTCGCTGGGCGTTCGAAGCCAAACCCGGTCAAGTCAGTGACGTGTTTGAGTGCGGCGACCAGTTCGTTGTAGCTACCCTCACTGAAGTCAACGACGGCGACTATCGCTCCTTTGAGGATGTGAAAGCCGAACTGACCCTCGAGGCAATAAACAATAAGAAAGCGCAAATCATTATCAATAACCTCAAAAACGTGGAATCCCTCGAGCAAGCCGCTGAGATTACCGGCACTCCTGTTCGTACGGCTAACCACATCACCTTCAACTCGTCTCGTTTCGGTAATGCTACCGAACCCGCCGTCGTAGGTGCGGCCTTAGCGATGGAAGACAATAGTCTCTCCGCTCCTATCCAAGGCAACATGGGCGTCTATGTTCTTAAGACTGGCACGAGAGTGGTGGCAAACAACGAGATCAATGTCGAGCAAGAGAAAGCGAGCCTTATGCAGCGCATCGCTTATATGCTACCGTATCAAGCGATCTCACTCGTACAGAGTGAAGCTAAGGTCACCGATAATCGAGCAAACTTCTATTAATTCATACGAAACAATCTGGGGACCTGCGTTCGGGTCCCCACTTTGTATATATAAACGCGCACACGCGCACGTATTATGAAAAAACTACTTCCTAACATCATCACTTGCTGCAACCTGCTCTGCGGAGCTATAGCCACTTTCCTTGCTATAGCCACTTTCCTTGCTTCTCAAAGTGTTTTTGCTTATGCTTTCCTCTTTATCTTATTAGGAGCATTCTTCGATTTCTTTGACGGTTTTACCGCCCGTAAACTCGGTGTATCCGGTCCGTTAGGTGTTCAGTTAGACTCCTTGGCGGACGATATTACCTTCGGTTTAGCTCCCGCCATGATGGTGTTCGGTTATCTACGCCCCATCATCGGTTGGTGGGCTGGTATAGCCTTACTGATGGCGGCTTTTGCGGCGCTTCGATTGGCTAAGTTTAATATCGACGAGCGTCAACACACCTCCTTCATCGGACTCGCCACTCCGGCGAACGCTATCTTTTGGGGAGGTATATGTTCGATGCCCTACGCGTTCACTGCAACACCTTGGGTGCCTTGGGTGCTCATCGGCATCACTCTCCTCAGCGACTACCTGATGATAAGCGAGATACCCTTCTTCTCTCTGAAGTTCCAATCCTTCTCGTGGAAAGAAAATAAGTTCCGTTACCTCTTCCTCATCGGTTGCCTTGTGATTATCGGTTTTGCCATAGGCGAAGCGATTGCTTACAAGCGTCCTCTTTTCGTGCTTTTCTCGGGAACAGGATGTGTCCTTTGGTACGTTATCATTAACCTTATTGTTAACCAATTATGCAAAAGAGAATAGTCTCTATACTATTGCCCCTCTGCCTATCCGCCTTTCTGCCCTTCAGCCTTTCTGCTGAGATACTTCCCTCCGGCTATTACAACCTCGCCCAAGGAAAGGCAGATTCGCTTCTCAAGTCGGCTTTACACGACACCATCTGTGGCGGTGAACGCTTCCATTATGGTACGTGGGGATATAAATATGACACCATCACCCATCGGCAAACAGACGAACGCTACGAAGGTACTTGGTCTTTCTTTATGTTCTCCGATCGCCATTCTGACGGAACGGTTTGGGATATGTATTCTCCCTATGTCCGCTATTTTCCGGCATTCGGTGAATCGGGTTGCGCCCTTCAAATAGAACATTGTTTACCCAAATCGTGGTGGGGCGATGAGGATGGTTGCAAACGCGCCTATCAAGACCTCTATAACCTCAACCCTTCTGATGCAGCAGCGAATAACAATAAGTCCAATTATCCTCCCGGAATCGTCACCAAAGGGGACAAGTTTAATAATGGGGTGTTTAAGATGGACTCTAAATCAAAGTCCCAATATGGTTGGGCATGTTTTGAGCCCGCCGATGAATATAAGGGCGATTTTGCACGTGCCTATTTCTATATGGTTACCGCCTACGAAGATGTGCCGTGGGTTTATGGCACATCCCCCTTCGATGCTAAGAACGCCCTCACCAACGACTCTTATTTGGAGTTTCAACCTTGGTTACAAGAACTCTTGCTCGATTGGCACCGCAAGGACCCTGTATCGAAAAAAGAAATTGACCGCTTAGATGCCATTTCGTCCGCTCAGCACAATCGCAATCCGTATATTGACTATCCAGAATTAGTGGAATATATTTGGGGAGATAAAAAAGGACAAACCGTTGATTTTACACAACTCATTTGCACCTCCTCCCCTGAGTATAAGCCACAAGAAGACAAAACCAATCTACTTCTCACGGCTGCCAATACCTCTGACGGAGGTATTACCCTACGTTGGAACGATTTTCAAACCACCTATTCGGTCGATGTCTATACTCTTGACACTACGGGTACAAATGACACCCTCATTAACCTTCCCGGAGTGACCAAGAACCTCATTGAAGCAACCAAGCACGGGGCTATTCGCGGTAAAGTAGCTTCCAATGGTACGCAGGCTATCACGATGGGCAGTAGTTCCACCGACGGAACAGTCGCACTCTATAACCTTCAATCGCTCCGTAAGAACGAACTCCCTATGAGCATGCGTTTTCGCGCTTCACTCTATAACACAGCCACATCAGCAAAAATAGAGGTTTATGCGAATACTGAATTGATAGAGACCTTCACGGACTTTACACATGACGAAAAGTGGTACGAACTTCCCCTTCCTGCCAACACCGACAGTGTCCGTATCTCTAGTATCGGAGGTAGCACCAGTAAACGCGCTTGTTTACAATCGGTGTTCATTATCCAAGGCGATGAAGCCGTTTACCACACCTCGATAGAAGGCTTTCCACAATCCGTCAGCACGAACCGATTACGAATTGATGGTTTTCTCACGGATATTACGGTCAATGCACAAGTGCAGACCGCTGCCGGACGCGTAAGTAACGAGATTACTGTTTCCATCAGCGCTCCCACAACACCCCTTCCTTCCGTCAAATCCGCCATTCCCTCTATTCGCAAAGTCTTCCAAAATAACCAAATATACATCATATCACCCTACTCCTCTACTCCCCTACTCCTCTACTCCCTCTAATGCGTCGACTCTACTACATACTATCCGCTGTCCTATTAGCCGTCCTCGCTACGCTGATGCTTATCTATGATAAGGGTTCGCTGCACCTGATGTTGTGTAACCACCATACGGCAGCAGGGGATGTGTTTTTTCCCGCCTATACGCAAGTTGCCGAATGGGGGATTTACGTGGTAGCCGTATTACTCATGCTCTATAAGTTCGGATGGAGTTGCTTCCTGCTCGTCAGCAACTGGATTGCCGGCGGAATCGGACAAATCATCAAACACCTCGCCCATACCCCGCGACCCGTTACCTGGTTCGCTGAACACTGTCCCGACATTCAACTCCCCGCCATCGAGGGTGTCGACTTTAAGGAATGGAACTCCTTCCCTTCCGGACATACCATCACGTTCTTCTGCCTCTTCCTCGTCCTCACCATGGTCCTCGAAGAACTCATCACAAAGTTATACAGCGATAGCGGTCGTACAGCGAAGCGGTCTGGCAGTACAACAATCTGGCAGCGTTGCGGTCTGACAGGCGCAGCCGTTCTCTTCGGCCTCGCCGCCCTTGGCGCCTACAGCCGCATCTATATGTCCATGCACTTCACCGAGGATATCTTTGCCGGTATCATTATCGGCATCTGCGTCACCGCCTTCCTTAGTCTCTTCATCCCGAAATTACAGACCACTCGTTTTTGGAATGTTTCAATTAGAAAGTCCTTATCAGCCCACCGGTGATCAACCCCAAGCCATCCAAGCACTCTTGGAGGGTATCCGTGCCGGAGCTCCCGCTCAGACCTTATTAGGCGTGACCGGGTCCGGTAAGACGTTCACGGTCGCGAATGTTATCAGTCAGCTCAATCGCCCTACCCTCATCCTGAGTCATAACAAAACCCTGGCGGCCCAGCTCTACTCGGAGATGAAGGCGTTCTTTCCGCACAATGCCGTGGAGTACTTCGTTTCCTATTACGATTACTATCAACCCGAAGCCTATATTCCCTCCACCGATACGTATATCGAAAAAGACCTCAGTATCAACGAGGAGATTGACCGCTTACGGCTGTCCACTACTGCGGCGCTGCTCTCCGGACGAAAGGACGTGATTGTCATCTCGTCCGTCTCTTGCCTCTACGGCATCGGGTCTCCTCAGGACTTCACCCAACACTGTATCACCGTCTCCGTAGGGCAGCAACTGCCTATGGAGCAGTTCCTTAACCAACTCGTGGCCGCACAATACATACGCAACGATGCGGACCTCATCCGCGGCCGCTTCCGCGTCAAAGGGGACACCGTGGATATCGCCATCGCTTATGCCGATTATGTTCTCCGCGTCGAGTTCTTCGGCAATGAAGTCGACCGAATAAGTGTAGATAAAGAGTCCTTTGAGTATTTCAATATCTATCCGGCAACTATTTTCTGTACGAACAAGGAACGCTTGGAACAAGCCAAGACCCAGATCCGTCTCGACTTAGCGCAGCAAGCATATCTGTTCCGTAAACAAGGGGATGATGTCTATGCCGACCGACTTGAGGAGCGGGTCAAATATGACCTCGAGATGATCGAGGAACTGGGCTACTGCTCGGGCGTGGAGAACTACTCCCGGTACTTGGAGGGTCGTGAACCCGGGACACCGCCCTACTGCTTACTCGATTACTTCCCCGACGATATGCTCCTCATCATTGATGAGAGCCACGTTACTATTCCGCAGATTCACGCGATGTACGGGGGCGACAAAGCCCGCAAGGATAACCTCATCAACTTCGGTTTCCGCTTACCCGCTGCCCGCGATAACCGTCCCCTCACCTTCGAGGAGTTTGAGGAAAAAATAGGTCAAACCATCTTTTTGAGTGCCACGCCCTCCGACTACGAACTGGAGAAGTCCGCGGGTATCGTCATTGACCAACTCATCCGTCCTACGGGTCTGCTCGATCCCGAGATCGATGTGCGACCCTCCACCCATCAGGTGGATGACCTCATGGACGAGATTCAGTTTCGCGTCCATCAGCACGAGCGGGTCCTGGTCACCACCCTCACCAAACGTATGGCGGAAGAACTGGACGAGTACCTGCGACGCTATGGCATCAGTGCCGCATATATCCATTCGGATATCGATACAATCGAGCGTGTGAAGATTATGGAAGACTTACGCAAAGGCGTCTACGACGTCCTCGTCGGCGTCAACCTCTTACGCGAGGGGTTGGACCTACCGGAGGTATCGCTCGTAGCTATCCTCGATGCCGACAAGGAAGGGTTCTTGCGGGATAGACGCTCGCTCATCCAGACCATAGGACGCGCCG
>CALCGR010000030.1 GCA_937901025.1 uncultured Bacteroidales bacterium | reverse complement strand
CCGCCGGACTATATATCCTTAACCATAGGATAGTACAAAAGTAAAATAGAGTTGCTTTGCAGTATGGAAAAACAAGATAAATACACATTGAATGTCCAAAAGACCAAGATTCTGATGCGTCTGGAGGGACTATCCGCCATCCTGATTGTGGTGTGGCTACTGTTACTCATCCCTATCATCCAGAATGCGATTAACATCTCGCAGATCTACGATGTTCTCCAAACGCAATTCCCGGACCAAGAACTGCTGAGTGTTCCTCAATATATTGCCCGGCAGGACTTGACCCATCAACTGCTATGGATAGGGTGCGTCGCTTTTTATGTCGTCTTCACGGTATGGATGTTTGTCCGTTTCCGCCGGATTATGAAGGACTATCAAGGACAGATAGCCCAATTATCCGACCAGATAGAGGCGTTGCAAAAACAGCATCCGCTGACTTTGCCGGAGAAAATCGATACCGAGCGCGCCCAGAAATATCTGCAAAAAGCCATTGACGCAAACCTGATTATCGTAACCGAAAACGGGCTCCGTCGTGTGCCGGAGAACTGCAATAAGACCCAACTTGTCTACCTGCTTGGCAGAATCTACTGCCAAAATAAGACGGACAAACTGCCAAATGACGAATTGTGTAAACTCTTCAATGAGACCCGACTGGAGAAAATCAATTACGACATCTTTTGCAACAACCAAGGCAAACCTGCTCATTCTGAGACCATTGACCAACTCTTTGACGAATAGGTGATTTAGGTGTCACCTCAGGTGTCCTGCTTCTCCTCTTTTTTTTTCTTGATTTTGGTATTATCTTTGCACCGAATTTCGATGCAGAGATTTTTGTCATGTCTCTGCCATCGTGTCACAATTAACTTTATTATTAACCAACTAAAAACACAATTTTTATGGTACAAAACAACATTCATTTGACTGAGTGCGACGACTTACAGATCACGTCGCATCTCAACGTAGAGGCATTGCCTCAACTCCTGCAAGACCTGCTCGCCGTGGCTAAGACCCCGGAGAGCAAGGATATGCTCCTCATCAGTTCCCTCACGACCCTCTCGACCGTGATGAACTCCGTCTATTTCCGCTACGGCACAACCGGGAAGCGTTACTACCCCGAACTGATGACGTTCATCATGGCGGGTGCCGCCAGCGGGAAGGGTATCGCGGAACTGAGTAAACGACTGGTGGAGAAAGTCCACGAAGACACTCCTCTTATTATCGCGGGCGATAGCACCTATCCCGCTTTCTACCAACAACTCCACGAGCAACGCGGTTGCGGATTGCTCTTCGAGACGGAGGGTAGTGTGATCACCGACATCTGGAAAGGCAGTGCGATGAGTTACAACACGGCTCTGCGTAAAGCTGCCGAACACGAGACCCTTAGTAAGAACCGCGTCAGGGACGGACAGAGCGAGATTACTTGCCCGAAGGTCGGAC
>CALCGR010000029.1 GCA_937901025.1 uncultured Bacteroidales bacterium | reverse complement strand
CCGTGTAATCTGCTTGTATTTTGACGAGCAAGTATGTAATGACATCGTATGGGCAGGTTCCTACAATGGTTGGGCTACCGGTGATCCTGCTGAAATGCTTCATTTCGAGGCATTGGAAGGCTTTGAAGGATGGTATGTTGTTGAGGTAGAAGATGCTTCTGACCCTTGTCAAGGTAAACCCGTTCAACTGAAAAAAGATGGTTCTTTCGCTTGGGATTTCCAATCCGGTGACGTTGAAGCTTGGATTAACATGGCTCAACCCGGCACTCAAACTGGTTCTTTTAAACCCGGTTATGGTGGTGAGGCTGACTGCGAATGGCCCACTACCGGTGCGTACATCTATGAGGTTGCTTATTTCAAAATGCACAACACTCCTTGCGGTGAGGACAAACCCAAACACGACTACACCATTACCGCTTACTTGCCCGAGTTCTGCGATGCAATCGCTGCTTATGCAGACAGCGCACGCGTAATGGGTAACTTCGATGGTTGGACCGATGGTATCTGGATGGAGAAGAAAGTCGATGAGGACTTCAACGATTATTGGTATGCTGAAATCAAAGACGTTGAGGAAGGTCAAGAATTCAAACTCCGTTTCGGTACCGATGAAAAGTGGGCAGTACAAGTTCAATTGAATGGTAAGGACTTAAGCAATGAGAAGACCGGTGAGACCACCGATATCGTTCTCCAATATGATGGTGAAGGTTATGGTTTCGCTGCTTGCGCTGGTCCTGTAGAGTACAAATACACCGAGTATGAGAACTGGCAACTTAAGCACGAGGGAAGTTCTTGGGAATGGACTGAGAACTTGGAAAAGGTTGAGGAAGGTCTCTTCAAATTAGCAGATGCTGACTGGACCGGTTCCGGTTTCAACGTTGGAAGTGATGAGAATCCTATCAAGAAAGATTGGTTCGCTCCTGAAGAACTTGTTCTTGGTGAAGAAGTTATTGCTCCTGTAACCGTTGATGTATATCTGAAAGTTATTGACGATGAAACTGTTGCTATTGGTGTAGGTGTTATTCCTGAAGAACCTACCGCTTTGAAGCATGTTAAGGCTGTGAAGGCCTCTAAGGCTATCATGAAGGACGGTCAAATCATCTTCCAAGCCGGTGAGAAGGTTTACAACGTTCTTGGTGCAGAAATGAAGTAACATCTAAAATAAACGCGTACACGTGTACGAATACGTGTGTGAGTTTGCGAAATGAAGGGCGACCGCAAGGCCGCCCTTTTTTTGTGTGCCAATTTTATAAAAAAGTTGCATATGTCAGAAAAAAGTTGTACCTTTGCAGTGGAATTCGAGGGGGGCAAATCCATTTCCGATATATCGGAAACGAAACCCAAAAACGAAACCTCGTCATCCCTAAAAAGACCATCGTTCGTTATCACAAACAAGACAATGCCTCATTACCACGAGTTTACACAGTCTGAAAAGAACGCGTATGAGAAACGCCTCCGCGTAGCGAAACAACCGAAAGCTTTACAGCGCGACCCAATAGTAGACTATACACAAGGTTATTTCTTTGTTACACTTACTGTTCACGATTGTCTTCCTATTTTAGGGTCAATACCTAATTCTCACGAATGCCGTTTGACGGCATTGGGAGAAAAAGTTCTTAGTTGTTGGAACACCATTCCATCCCATTATCCTAACGCGCAATTGCTTGAAGCCCAAGTAATGCCGGATCATTTTCATGGTCTTCTGCATCTTGATGCCTCCTATCCGGGTGTCGATTTAGGGAAAGTTATCAAAGGATTTAAGATTGGTTGCACCCACGCTTATTGGGATATCTTAGGCATTCCTTGGCGCACAATGATGGGACGAACGGATGGAAAGACAGACGATGATTGGGTGGACGATATTCATACCGAAAGTAAGCGCGGTCCTGCATTGTTTAGTGCGGGATTTAATGAGACAGAACCGCTGACAGAGGAGCAGATTGACGCTAAGATCAACTATATTCGAACTAATCCGGAACGTTCGTATATCAAACGGCAGAACAAAGATTGTTTTACGATATATCGAAACCAAACATCAAAGAACTGGACCGAGCAACGTGTCCTTTCTGCTTTACAGGCGGATGCCTACCTTGGCAAACACCCCGAGGCGGTATTAGAAGCAATGGAGCGACTAAGAGAGCGACTGAGTTTTTCCGATATATCGGAAAAGAAGTTGGGTCTTGCCTATATAGGCAAGCGCGATTTATTGCTTGCGGGACGCAAACTTCCGCTCGTTTGTCATCGTGCTGACGCAAAACGTATCGAGGAACAGACCCGAGCTGTGATGAACGCTGCTCAACAAGGGGCTGTTATTGTTTCCGCTTTTATTAGTGCGCATGAGAGAGAAATACGCAAACAACTCTTAGTTGAAGGATACCCTATCATAGAGATAGTGGATAACGGCTTTAGCGACCATTACAAACCTTTAGGGCGCAGTTTTTATGCTTGTGCTGAGGGGCAATTGCTACAAATCAGTTGTTGGAATTATCTCTATCAAAAAGAGGCACAAGTCTCAAGAGAGATGTGCCTCGTAATGAACGAACTGAGTCGTCTTATTGCTGACTCCGCCGACGATTGGTGGAAATAGTCTTACTTCTTTAACCCATCGCGTTTGAGCAGGGCGTCGATGGTGGGGTCACCCCCGCGGAAACGGCGGTAGAGAACCATCGGCTCTTCGGTGCCACCTTTCTCCAGCACGTTTGTGCGGAAGGCATCAGCCGCTTGCTTATCGAAGATGGATCCACGCTCTTTTTGCGCTTGTTGGAAGACGCTAAACGCGTCGGCATCCAGCAACTCCGACCACTTATAGCTATAGTACCCTGCGGCATAACCTCCACTGAAGATGTGGGTGAAGGCAGTCTCCATTTGGGTTCCCTCTACGACCGGAACAACCGCCACCTTATCCATCGCCTTATTACCAAAGTCAACGACCGTGGTAAGGGTGTCATTGTTGTTAATCGTCATCGGTGCCGTGAGCGTATGGTAAGCCATGTCGAGGTAACCGAAACTGAGTTGGCGCACGCACGCATAAGCAGCGTGATAGGTATTGGCGCGTTGAATCTTGTCGATAAGGTCTTGCGGCATAGCTTCGCCCGTCTCGTAATGTTTGGCGAACGTGTCAAGGAACTCTTTTTCGCCGAGGAAGTTCTCATTAAACTGAGAAGGCAGTTCCACAAAGTCGCGCGGAACGGCGGTACCGCTTTGTGCCGCATAGTAGCAGCGGGTCAACATACCGTGCAGCGCGTGACCGAACTCGTGTAGGAAAGTCTCCACCTCGTCGTACGTGAGCAAAGCGGGTTTGGTCTCGGTAGAACGCGTGAAGTTCATCACGTTCACGATGTGCGGGCGATGGTCCGTTCCGTCGGGTTGGATATACTGATCTTGGAATCCGTTCATCCATGCACCGGCGCGTTTGCCGTCCCGCGGATGGAAGTCCGCATAGTAAACGGCCAAGAAGTTCCCTGCTTCATCAAACACCTCATAGGCCTTCACCTCGGGGTGATAAACGGGGATATCTTTGTTCTCCACGAACGTGAGCCCATAGAGGCGTTTGGCCAAACCGAACACGCCTTCAATCACGTTCTCCAGTTGGAAGTAAGGACGCAGCACATCGTCCGAGATGCTGTATTTGGCATCCTTGAGTTTCTTGCTGTAATAACTCCAGTCCCAAGGTTGTATAGTACCCTTAAAACCGAGGGTGGCAGCATAGTCTTGCAACTCGCGAACCTCTTGGCGGGCGGCAGGCATATAGGCTTTGCGCAGGTTGTCGAGGAAGTTCATAACCGTTTCTTGGCTCTCGGCACAGGTCTTATGCAACGATTTCTCGGCATAGGTCTTCTTGCCGAATAACTGAGCCATCGCCAGACGCGTATTGGCAATCTCCACGATAAGAGCCGTATTATCAAACTCACCGCCTAACGCGCGGGAGTTATAGGCCGTGTATAGGATATGACGAAGTTCGCGGCTGTCGCAGTCCTCCATTACGGGGATATAGGTGGTAGGCTTGAGGTTGAGCACGTATTTGCCCTCTTTGCCGATTTTCTTCCCGTTGGCAAGAAGCACTGCTTTGGTATCCTCGTTGAGTCCGCTCAGTTGGTTCTCGTCCTCAATGACGTAGGTCCAAGCGTTGGTGGCTTTGAGGGCGTTTTGACCATACGCAGTGGTCAGTTCGCTCAGGCGCAGACTGAGTTGACGATAGGTCTCTTTTTCTTCCGGGTTGAGGTTGGCACCGTTATTGGCAAACCCTTCGTAGATATCTTCCAGCAGTTTGCGCTGGTCGGGACGAAGGTCGAGACTCTCGCGTTCATCATAGACGGTTTTGATACGTTGGAACAGACCTTCGTTGAGACGGATGGCGGTAGAGTACTCACTCATCTTCGGACTGAGTTCCATCTCGAGGGCTTGTAACTCGTCGTTAGTCTCGGCGGAAGCGAGGTTGTAGAAACATCCGGCTACTACGGTCAGCAGTTCGCCGCTGTTGACATACGCTTCGATGGTGTTTTCGAACGTAGGTGCCTCGGGGTTATTGACGATAGCGTCAATCTCCGCCAGACCTTGTTTGAAACCCTCTTCAAAAGCGGGCATGTAGTGTTTTGTCTTGATTTCATTAAAGGGATACGCACCATGAGGAGTGTCCCAGTTCTTGTAGCTAAAGAACGGATTGCCGCAGGAGGCAAGGGTAAGGGCTGTGATAGCCATAATGCTTAATTTTTTCATTGAAGATTGAATATTAAAGTAAAGTTTTATTTCTCCCTAATCAGATTGATGTCTCCGGAGAGTTGGTAGAGCCCGAGGAGGGCATTGATGTCGTCGGGATTGGCGGACTTGCGTTTCTTGTCGAAGGCAATCTTCGACATATAGTCCGCATTCGCCGCGGCATCGGTACCTTTCGCGCGGATGACGTAGAAATACGCTCCCGACGCGGCAGGGCGACCATTGATGTTCCCGTCCCAACCTTCTTGAGGGTTGGTACTCTCGTACACGAGTTTGTTCCATCGGTTGTAGACCCAGATATGGTAGTCTGCAATCGATTTGTAATCTACGCGGAACTCATCGTTCATGCCGTCGCCGTTGGGCGTGAAGACATTGGGAACGTGTAAGAATGATTCCTGGATGGAAACGGCGAACGTGGTGTCGTGTTGGCATCCGTTACCGGTGACCGAGATAGCGACGGTATAGTTGGCTTTGTCCTCAAAGAGGTAGCGCTGGTTCACATCGCGGCGGGTGAAGAGAACATTGTTTCCCTTGCTTATCTTCCATTCAAACCACTCCGCTGCCGGGGTGGGGTTGGATTCAAAGTTGATTTCCGTAGGACCGGAACCTACGAGGAACTGCGCGTCGGAAGGTGCGTCTTGCTCGTTGACGTGATTGATATCTACCCCTTCCCACCGCGTGGTGGCGGTGTGGGTCGGATGGATAGCAAAGGCAAGGGGCTCCTCCAACCGTCCTTTCGCGGTGTCCATGTCCATGTCTAAGTCGGAACGCCAAGCGGAGTCCGTGACCATCATTATGTCCGTTGCTTCATAGAGGGCGGGCAGGATATAGGTCGCGTTCGTAGTGGAGAACACGGTTTGCAGCGGGGTCTCGGTCCAACCGCCTTCGTCGTTCCATACAAGGTTGTTGTATTCAAACTGAACGGTCCGTTTTAACCCCTGTTGATCCCCATGGGCATCGGTATAGGTGAGGGCGGTGATAGGCTGAGACAGACGGACCGTCGTTCTTTCGCAATCCGCGGTTACCTCCTCGATGGCATAGTGCGTGGTGTCGAGTTCGAGGATGTAGCGGTATATCCATCGTCCCTCGTGCTTGACGGCGATGCCGTCGCCGCTCTTCCCTTGATATTCGTTCGGGGCAGCGGGGGTAACAGGAGTTACGGTGTCCGGCAGCAAAAACCAATCGGTGGGTTGTTCGCTGACGATGCCGTGGTACGTATCGTTACTGGGGGCATAGAGGAAAACGGTATCCGTCTCGTTAAAGGTGGTTACCGCCGTTCCTTTGGGTGTCAGGAAGAGGGAGAGGATGAGTAGGATGGTGTTCACGCTTATTTATTGACTTGGAAGCGGGTGTTACCCGTAGTGAAGAAATCGACAATCTGTTTAGCGGCGGCGATACCGGCATTGATATTCGCTTCGGCGGTCTGTGCGCCCATTTTCTTCGGGGTGGCGAAGTAACGGTCGGCAAACAGCGTGCGGAACGTCTCATCGGCAGCGGGCATGACGTCGGCTACATATTTGAGGTCCGTGCGCGATTGCATGAGTTCGATGAGTTCCGCCTCATGGATAACCTCCTTGCGGGCGGTGTTGACGAGTAGTCCGCCTTTGGGCATACGACCTACGAGGGCGGCGTTGATGCTCGCTTTCGTTTCGTCGGTAGCGGGGATATGCAGGCTTACGATGTCGCAAGTGGAATAGAGTTCCTCGGCCGAGTGAACGGGCTTGACCCCGGCGGCGATCATCGCCTCATCGGGGCAGTAAGCGTCATAGGCATAGATGTCCATGCCGAAGCCTTGGGCGATGCGGGCTACATTACGGCCTACGTTACCAAAGGCATGGATGCCGAGTTTCTTACCTTTGAGTTCGGTACCGGAGGTGCCGTTGTACATATTGCGGACTGCCATCACCATCAGACCGAGGGCGAGTTCGGCCACCGCGTTGGAGTTCTGTCCGGGGGTGTTCATCGCTACGACCTTATGGGCGGTAGCAGCATTGAGGTCGATGTTATCGTAACCGGCACCGGCGCGAACGACGATGCGCAGTTTCTTCGCGGCATCGAGTACCTCGGCGTCGATGATGTCGGAGCGGATGATGACGGCGTCGGCGTCAGCGATGGCGTTGAGCAGTTGGCTCTTGTCGGTGTATTTCTCGAGCAGGACGAGTTCGTAACCCGCTTTATCGGTCACTTCGCGGATGCCGTCAATGGCTACCTTCGCGAAGGGTTTCTCTGTGGCAACAAGAATTTTCATATTAGTGCAGTTTTTCAAAATCGTGGATGGTGTCGACGAGGGCTTGTACGCCTTCGAGGTCCATGGCGTTATAGCAGGATGCGCGGAAGCCGCCTACGAGGCGGTGACCCTTGATACCTACCATGCCGCGCTCGGTAGCGAACTTAAAGAACTCGTCAAATAGGTCTTCGTATTGCGGTTTGAGTACGAAGCAGATGTTCATACGGCTGCGGTCCTCCTCTTCGGATATCGTCGGCATAAACAGTTTCGAGTTATCGAGGCAGGAGTAGAGCAGGTCGGCTTTGGCTTTATTGCGAGCGTCCATCCACGGGAGTCCTCCGTGGGCTTTGAGCCAACGCAGGTTCAGCAGCGCTGTGTATATCGGCAGTACGGGCGGGGTGTTGAACATCGAACCTTCGTTGACGTGGGTGCGGTAGTCGAGCATCGTGGGGATGGTGCGACTTACGTGACCGAGGCATTCCTCTTTGATGATGACGAAGGTGACGCCAGCAGGAGCAAGGTTCTTTTGGGCACCACCATAGATGATGTCGTATTGGCTCACGTCAATAGGACGGCTGAGGATATCGGAGGACATGTCCGCTACGAGGCGAACGGTACCTTTCTTCTTGTATAAGTCGTTGAGTTTGCTATTCGACCACTCGGTACCGAAGATAGTGTTGTTCGTCGTGATATGCAAATAGTCGCAATCCTGCGGAATCGTGTAGTCCGTAGGAATGGAGTTCGTGGAGGTTGCCAGTTCCACTACTTCGCCGAAGAGTTTGGCTTCCTTGATGGCTTTCTTGCTCCATACGCCGGTATTGACATAGGCGGCTTTGTTCTCCATCAGGTTATAGGGGAGCATGCAGAACTGGGTGCTGGCGCCGCCGCCGAGGAAGATAACGCGATAGCCTTCGGGGATATTGAGCAGCTCCTTCATCAGGGCTTCTGCCTCGTCTACTACGGGTTGGAAATACTTCGCGCGGTGAGAGATCTCGAGGATAGAGAGTCCTTCGCCTTGAAAGTCGAGAACGGCTTCTGCGGTTTGCTTAATCACTTCTTGTGGCAGGATACTGGGTCCTGCATTAAAATTATACTTCTTCATGTTTTGGGTATTTTTAGTATTCTTGTTTTCTAATTTTGCTTGCAAAATTACTAAAAATTTTTGAATTGTGCAAATCTTTTTGCGTTTTTGCACAAAAAAAAGACGCAGGCGAAAAA
>CALCGR010000028.1 GCA_937901025.1 uncultured Bacteroidales bacterium | reverse complement strand
TCGTTCGAGCAAAGCGAGATAAGAATAACCCTATAGGCTGAGCGGGAGATATAAGAACTGCTATCGAAAAAAGCGATAGCAATATAGAAAATAACCTTAACAAACTGCTGTGCCAACACGAATTGTGGCACAGCGTTTGCATTATTTGGGGCAAAAGGATGAGTGGCCACTCAGCCGAAACAGAATTTATTAACCCTTAAAAAACAAACAACAATGAAAACTTCTTTCTATTTCTGCCCCATCTGTGGGAACGTAGTTCTCCGAGTACTGGACTCCGGCGTAACGCCCACCTGCTGCAACAAACCCATGCTGGAACTCAAACCCAACACCATTGACGCCTCTGAGGAAAAGCACGTCCCCGTGATCACCCACCTCGGCAAACACACCTATCGCGTCACCATCGGCGCCGAGCCGCACCCGATGACCGACGAGCACCACATCGAGTTCATCTACCTCGTCACCGAGCACGGCGGCCAGCTGCGTTATTTGGAACCCGGCAGTCCCGCTACCGCGGATTTCGTGGACTGTCAGGACCCGATCACCGGCGTGTACGCCTATTGCAACCTGCACGGCCTCTGGTACAGACCCACCCCGGCCCTCCCTCAAAGGGAGGGGGATTGTAAGCCGGAAGGCAAGGAGTGCAAGCGTAAGTCCTGCGGAAAGATGACCGCGCTGCTGGCGATGTTCTTCCCGTTCCTCGCGTGCTCCTGTCCGCCGATCGACAACACCCCGGTCGAGGAGTTCGACCTCAACCAGTATATCGGCAAGTGGTACGAGATTGCCCGCTTCGACCATATCTTCGAGCGCGACTTAGACAACTGCGTAGCGGAGTACAGTTGGAACGAGTGTGGGGACATTAAGGTCGTCAACACCGGCTGGAAGGAGGAGGACTGGAAGGTGAGCGAGGGCTGCGCGAAGACCACGGACATCCCCGGCCTCATGCGGGTGTCGTTCTTCTGGCCCTTCTATAGCGATTACCGCGTGCTGATGCTCAATGAGGATTATTCGATCGCCCTCGTGGGCAGCAAGCGCCCCGGGTACCTGTGGATATTGGCCCGCACACCTCAGGTGGATCAGAAGCAAGTGACCCCGTTCGTGCAGGAGGCCCGCAGGCGCGGGTATAACACCCGGCACCTCATCTGGGTCAATCAGGAATACAATAAGATGTGGGAGTGACAATGGGGTAGGGAGGCCTAAGGGCCTCTTTTTTTTGCCTACTTGAAGTCGTTAATCAGTCGCACCACTTCTTGTACCTCCGCCTCGGTTAGGCACGGACTCATCGGAATACTGAGTTCCTCATCCGCCAATCGTTCCGTAATCGGCAGGTTCAATTGCGGATTATTCCATGCTTCCTTGGCGTAACACTCCTGCTTATGCGGAGCAATGGGGTAGTGAATCACACTGCCGACGCCGTTCTCTTGCAAGTAATCGTGCAGCGCATCGCGCTTACCTTGCCCGACAATGATCGGGAATAGGTGATACACATTCTCCTCGTGCGGCAAACGCTTGGGCAGCGTGATGAGCGGATTAGCAATATGGTCGTAATAGTAATCCGCCACTTTCTGACGCAGCGCGATATCGTCATCCAGGTGTTTCAACTTCACATCCAGTATCGCAGCCTGAATCTCATCCAAGCGGCTATTGCGGCCGGTATATTTGAACACATACTTGCGCTGACTCCCGTAATTGGCCAACGCGCGCACGCAGTCCGCGAGTTCCTTATTATTCGTCGTCACCGCCCCCGCATCGCCTAACGCGCCGAGGTTCTTGCCGGGATAGAAACTGTGGCCCGCGGCATCGCCGATGGAGCCGGTGTGCTGTCCCTTATAGGTGCAGCCGTGGGCTTGGGCATTGTCCTCCACCAACTTGAGGTTGTATTTCTTGCACAATGCCCCGATTTTCTCCGTATAGGCCAATCGCCCATAGAGGTGCACGATACAGATGGCCTTCGTTTTGGCGGTGATGTGCTCCTCAATCTTATTATCGTCTATCTCGAGCGTCTCCGGATTAGGTTCTACGCATACGGGTACCAATCCGTTCTCGGTGATGCCGAGGTGGGTAGCGATATACGTATTGGCCGGCACAATGACTTCGTCCCCGGGTTGCATAATCCCGAGTTCGATATATGCCCGCCAAATCCAAATGAGGGCATCGAGTCCGTTGGCGCATCCGATGCAGTACTTCGCACCGATATATTGGGCGTAATCTGCCTCGAAGCGGGCATTCTCTTCGCCTTGTAAATACCAGCCGCCGTCGATGACGCGCAATGCGGCTTCATGAATCTCCTCCGCATACTTCGCGGTGACGTCTTTCAGAGATAAAAAGGGTATGTTCATAATCTAAAAACCTTTGCGGGTGCAAAGGTAAGGATTTTTTTGCAAACTACCAAATTTATTTACATTTTTGCAACGAAAAACCGCCAACGGAGGGACGGCGGTTGAGAAAAACAGCATCATTGGCTGATAAAATCCTCATAAATCGATGGGCGAAGCAACTCATTGAGCCAGTCTATCGCTCGGCGAATCGTTTTTTCGCTCACCTTACATTCAATCGAGACATTCATTAACGCATCCGTAATACTTTGCCCCTGCTCCAATAGGGCTCGATAACGACTGACTTGCGCACAACGCTCGTGCATGCGCTTAACTAATGTGCCGTGTCCGCTTACGATGAGGAATACGCACAAATCCTGATACTGCTCCAGCGTCAGGGAATCCAAAAATTCTTGTACTGTTTTCATTAATTTGGAAGTTTAATAAGGTAAATAATCCTTCCGTTTTCACGAAATCAGCTGCAAAGTAACAAAAAAATTTTGAATTAGGAAGAGACAAGTTCTTGTCTTTCTTTAAAAATCGGACATCTTCTTGTCTTTTTCAGTGGAAGACAACTTCTTGTCTTGTCGTATGTCGAAAAAAAGCCGTACCTTTGCAGCGAAATTCAAACGAACAAGGCACTATGGCATCCAAATTAGACATAGCACGGGATTATATCATGCGGAACTACAACGAAGGGGCAGACTTTCGATGGGATGTGCTATCGAGGAAACTGCAAATAAGGAGAGGAGTAGAGGAGGAGGGGAGTAGAGGAGTAGGGAATGAATGGAAGGAAGTGGATACGCGGGCAATCAATGCGATTGCGTGCGCATGCGCCCAAGAGACGCAGGTAAATATCACAGACAGGGAGGTACGACTTGTTCTCAATTCAGAGATCATACCCGCCATTCACCCGTTGCGGGATTGGATGAAAGCACAAGAGCCCTATAATCCGGAAGAACACGGAGGCACCTCGTGGATTGATTGGCTTAGCAGCCAAGTGCGCGTAAAAGGAAATTTAGCGCCTGCGGCTAAGGATGAATTTAGCAATTTAGCGCCGGAGGCTAATTTGGAGCAGGAACGGTGGCGGAAGTCATTTAAGAAATGGTTTGTGGCGATGGTGGCGTGTTGGATGTTCGACGAGGTGGTGAATCACGAGGTGCTGGTGCTGATTGGGCGTCAAGGCATATATAAGACGACCTGGCTGGAGCATTTGCTGCCACCCTGTTTGCGGGATTACGGGACCAAGATGTCTTTCTCGGGCGAAATGAATAAAGACGAGCGGATGCGGATTGCGGAATTCGGCTTGATTCACGTGGAGGAGTTGGACGCGATGGATCGAAGGGAGTTGAATAAGGTGAAGTCGTTTGTGACGAGTTCGGATGTCAATGAGCGGGTGGTGTACGGGTACACGAAGGAGCGCAGGATACGCGTAGCGTCGTTTTGCGGTAGCGGCAATGATAAGCATATCTTGACGGACTTGACGGGTAACCGCCGATGGCTGATGTTTGAGGTAGAGAGTATTGACAGTTCGTTCCTATTCGGAGACGAACAGGTCATCCCCTACGGGCAGATATACGGAGAGGCAAAGTGGTTGATTAGTAGGCATTTCAATTATTGGTTCGACTTAGAGGATATACAGGAGATTGAGAAGAATAATGACCGGTTTATGGAGATTAAGAACGAGGAAGACTTGTTGGATGTTTACTTTGCTCCGGCGAATCCGGGTGACAACGGGGCCGTCTTTTTGGCGACCGCGGAGATCAGTCAGCGGTTACGCGATTGGGGTAGTATTGCGACCCCGACACCCCTCAGTCGATTAGGGAAGATTATTCAGAAACACGGTTACATACCCCGAAAATCGAATGGCAAACAAGGGTATGTAGTGTATGTAAAACAAGATATTGACAACCAACACAAACTGGATGCACGTAGTGCAACCGACGACACAGGGTAGGGAGGGTAAGTAAAAACCCTATATTCCCTTGCGCGCGGGAGGGTATTTATAGGATTTACTTACCCTCCCTACCCTGCATACCCTAAAAAACTAACTTTTAAATCATGATTAAACTATGGCTAGAGTAATTTTACCGACCCCGTTGGGGTTAGTGCGAGGAAAACTCGACAAAGATTCAGACATTTATTTCTTTGTGCGCAATGGTGTACAATATTGCGCAAAGCAAAAGAAGAAAAACTTAAAACTGCAAACAGAACCGTCGGAGAAGCAGAAAGAAGTAAAGAAAAACTTCAAGGCGGCCGCAGTGTATGTCAAAGAAGTGATGGCAGATCCGGCGCGGAAGAGTTACTATGAGAAGCACTGGAAACAGAATCTGCGTCATTTTTCGACGCTGCGCGGGTACATCGTTCACTGTTATTATGCGGAGTATTTGCACGAATGAGAATCACGCTCAATGAACCCTTTGCCGAGATGTGCGGAAAACTCGATAAACACCACTATATCCGTCGCTCCCCCTCCGGCAAATTCTTCCTTCAGCGCACCCCGCAGAAAGCTACTGCAAAGCAGCAAAAAGCTCGTGCGCACTTTGGATATCTATACGGAACGTGCCACCGCAAATCGCGCAATACTCATTAGCCTCTCTTAGCGTAGCACTCCGTAGGATGTCCGTAGGATGACCATGCTTTTATTTTTCAAAACTTTTAAACCTTAACTATGTTTTTAAAACTTTACCGGACTCAGACGAGTCCTTTTGCCGTCACAGGCAAACTATTCGTAGACAACGTCGCTTTCTGCGACACGTTAGAACCCGCCATCGCCAACCGCTATGGCGCCCCGGGATGCATCGCACCCGGGTTTTATCCGGTTCACCTCACCATGTCCCCGCGGTTCGGGGAGATACTCCCCCTCCTCGACCGCGTCATCGGGCGTACCGGCATCCGCATCCACCCGGGCAACACGGCGAAAGATTCCTCGGGGTGTATCCTCGTCGGGACCCTCGATGAGAATCAACCGCGGCTGCTGAGTAGCAAGAACGCCTTCATGCACCTACGTGCGCGGATGATGCGTGCATTAAGAAAGAAGGAAGACATCTGGATCGAGATCGTCGATGCCACGGACATTGTCAAACGCCAAGACCTCTATTACGACCTTGCTACGCTCTATCACCATGAGCCTATAATGGCAAAATTAGTCATCGATGAACAGAGCGAGTAAAGTCATTCGGGCGCGGAATGAAGTTATCCGCACCCGCTTCGTGGAGTACCTGCAGCAAGGCGCATCCACGATGCTGGCTTATGCCAAATTATCCGTGGAACATGACCTCAGTGAGGTCCAAATCCGGAGAATAATAGCGGAAAAATAGCAAAAAATGCACTTTTTGGTAAAAATTGATCATTAATGAGCAACAAAAGTGCCGTTTCATGTCGTACCTTTGTTCTTGGAAAGGGTACCAATTCCAATGAATCCTATTTATTAACCCGAGTAGATCGGTAGACCCTACACCTCTACCCCTCTACTCCCCTACACCTAAAATTATGAGTAAAGTAAGACCAGTGGAGGTTGTGGCCTCCATGAGTGGGAAACTCTGTACCCACTCTAAGATGTACTTCCGCACCAACTCGTTCAACGGGCAAGTGAGCACCGGTAAGATGTGCTTCCCGTTCAAGGGCGAGCCGACGGAGGACCAAGTAGCCGCGAAGGCACGTTTCAAAGCTGTTACAACGGCTGTTCGAGCCCGTATTGCAGCGATGTCCGACACCGAGAAAGCGAAGCTGAAAGCCGCTGCGAAAGCTGCGCAAGCCGGCTCCGTGTTCGGGTATGCGATGCATAAGTGGAACAGCGAGTACGATGCCTCCGGCAGTCTCATTGGCGACTAATGAATGCTTATTTCTCCCGCTCGCTTCGCTATTACGCGAATTTCGCGCCAACGCCTAATCCTTGGCTATCTTATTAGCCTGGCTTATAAGCACAGGCCGCGTCAATCGAGCCTCATGCGATGTCAAAGCCCCGCTTCGACAGGGGCATTTCGGCCCGATTTTCCTTAAATTACGCTATATTGTCGAAGTATGAGTAACCCACTACTCAAACGTCCCCTTATATAAGCGTGGCTGATAGAGTATGTCTCTTGGATAGCGATGTTGAGCAGGGTGATGCTCAAACTAGCCCAATCTGCGAAATTGAGGAGAACGAGGCGAAGAGCACCCCTGGGCTTGCGGAGCAAACCCATCGTGCTGAGCCTTGGTCGACGAGCGCCCGTGCTTTAGCCGGGCATAAAGCAAAGCGAGGCCATTGCGATGGCAGCAAATGTGCGTAATAAGCCACAAAGTGGCTGAGCGGGAGATAAGAGAATTAACCCAAATTATTAACAATCAAAATTTTATCACATTATGTCTAAAGTAGTAAAACTTATGGAACCTTTCGAGCAATTGTCCGGAAAGGTTTGCCAACACAGCAAATTCCTCATCAACCTCGGCCGCAGCGGCGTCAACAAAGACCAGATGTGGACCGGCAAACGTTGCAACCCTCGTGACCTCAAGGAGAACCCGTACTCCACGGCCGAGACCCAAGCGAAGACGCGCTTCA
>CALCGR010000027.1 GCA_937901025.1 uncultured Bacteroidales bacterium | reverse complement strand
CGTACCTTTGCACCGACAATTAAGGTCTATAACTTTTTTGGGGTGTAAAGGACACCCGTTAACTGTACAACAATGAACATTATTACGAAGGAAGTTGCACTTCCTGATGGTCGAGTTATTAAACTCGAAACCGGCAAGTTAGCCAAGCAAGCCGACGGCGCTGTGATGGCTACCATCGGTAACACGATGATTCTTGCCACAGTATGCAGCGCGAAAGACGCTGTCCCCGGTACCGACTTTATGCCGCTCACCGTGGAGTATAAAGAAAAATACGCCAGCGCAGGTCGCTTCCCCGGCGGTTTCACCCGTCGCGAAGGAAAGGCATCGGATTATGAGATCCTGATCGCTCGTCTGATTGACCGCGCCTTGCGTCCCCTCTTCCCCGCTAATTATCACGCGGAGACGTTTGTCAACGTCACCCTTTATTCCGCGGATGGTATCGATATGCCGGAGTCCATCGCGGGTCTGGCTGCCGGAGCCGCTTTGGCTTGCTCGGATATCCCCTTCGAGGGTCCCGTATCCGAAGTGCGCGTAGCCCGCGTGAATGGCGAGATGGTGATTAACCCGACGTTTGAACAATGCGAGCAAGCCGACCTGGAACTCATGGTGGCTGCCACGTACGATAACATCATGATGGTCGAAGGTGAGATGAAGGAAGTGCCGGAGAGTGTGATGCTCGAGGCTATCCGCGCCGCTCACGAGGCGATTAAACCCCAATGTCTCGTTATCAACGAGATGATGAAGGCTTACGGCAAAGAGGCGAAACGCGAATATTGCCACGAGGTCAATGACGACGAACTCAAACAAGCCGTTCACGACTTCAGCTACGCTCGCGCTTATGCGCAAGCTACTTCGGCCGACACCGATAAACACCACCGCGAGGCGATGTTCTCGCAAATCTGCGAAGACTTTAAGACCGAGAAAGCCGACTATATGCAAACCCGCGCCGAGGCTATCGGCGTAGAGGTGGACGAGATCGCCGCTATGGTGGATCGTTACTACCACGATGTTGAGAAAGAGGCGATGCGCCGCGCCGTACTGGACGAAGGCAAACGTCTCGATGGCCGTAAGACCACGGACATCCGTCCTATCTGGTGCGAGGTAGGTTACCTGCCCGGCCCTCACGGATCGAGTATCTTCACGCGTGGCGAGACGCAGTCGCTCTCCACTTGTACCCTCGGTACGAGCAAGGACGAGAAGATGGTGGACGAGGCCCTCATCCAAGGTTCCGAGCGTTTCTTACTGCACTATAACTTCCCGCCGTTTGCAACGGGTGAAGCGAAGGCTCAACGCGGCGTAGGTCGTCGTGAGATCGGTCACGGAAACCTCGCTTGCCGTGCACTGAAGAATATGATCCCGGAGGACTTCCCCTATAGCGTTCGTCTGGTGAGCGATATCCTGGAGTCTAATGGCTCGTCGTCTATGGCTACCGTCTGCGCAGGCACGTTGGCACTCATGGATGCCGGTGTACCTATCAAGAAACCCGTCAGCGGTATCGCGATGGGAATGATCTCCGAACTCGTCAACAATAAACTCAACTATAAGATTCTGAGCGATATCCTCGGTGATGAAGACCACCTGGGCGATATGGACTTCAAGACCACCGGTACTCGGGACGGTCTGACCGCTTGCCAGATGGATATTAAGGTCGATGGCCTGAGCTACGAGTGCCTCGAGAACGCTCTTGAACAAGCGCACCAAGCCCGTATGTTCATCCTTGATAAGATCGTGGAATGCATGCCCGCTCCGCGTGCAGATCTCAAACCGCACGCTCCGCGTATCACTTCCTTCTATATCCCGAAGGATATGATCGGTGCCGTCATTGGCCCCGGTGGGAAGATCATCCAAGGTATCCAAGCCGAGACCGGTGCGGTCGTTTCGATTGACGAGGACGAGAAGGGCGGTAAGGTAGAGGTAGCTTCGAATAACGGCGAACAAATGGCTGCCGCCATCGCTAAGATCAAGGCTATCGTAGCGCTGCCCGAGGTAGGGGAGACCTATCAGGCCACGGTGAAGTCGATCATGCCTTACGGCTGCTTCGTCGAGTTTATGCCGGGTAAGGAAGGATTGCTCCATATCTCTGAGATTGATTGGAAACGTTTCGATACGATGGAAGAGACCGGTATCAAGGAGGGGGACAAACTGATGATCAAACTCCTCGAGATTGATCCTAAGACCGGTAAGTTCCGCCTCAGTGCTCGTGCACTCAAGGAGAAACCCGAAGGTTACGTAGAGCCCGAGCGTCCCGCTCGTGAGCCTCGCGGCGACCGTGGTCCGCGCCCGGAGCGTCGTGGTCCAAGACCCGGTCGAGAGTCTTGACACACAGATAACCGTCTCGTTCTAGATTCCGAGTAGTGAAGATATAGATTTTGCAAAACTAATAAGTAATAATTAACTCCATCGCCTATGAAATAACCGTGTGTTAACACAATAGATAATTTAGCGTTATCTTTATCTCACACATTGTATAAATTTCGGCAAAATTTTTATAACATGTTGATGTGAAGTAAAGTTCAACGCTCACTCGTTTAGAGTGGGCTTTACTTCGTAGATTCATCAACAAGGGTGTTTGCCGATACCTATACAATGTGGATTAAAAAGTTTAGTCCACTTTTTTTGT
>CALCGR010000026.1 GCA_937901025.1 uncultured Bacteroidales bacterium | reverse complement strand
ATTTATCAAATTTATCACTTTTATCAAATTTATCACAACTTATCCCTTCAAGGGGGAAGCTTAAAAAAAGAAGAAAAAACGAACCAACCCTCGCGCCCCCGCGCGTATAAATAAATAAGGAATAATAAATTGAAATACATATGAAAAACGAATTGTTGAAAACATTTTGGTCCCTAGTTGGCCAGTTAAAGGAGTTTGTTTTGCCTTTCTTGACCGAACTACAGGCTTGCTGGCTAAAAGTATGCGAGAATACTAAAGACGCTGCTTCATCTGCCCAAACTTGCTGTGAATCTTTCTGCCAATGTCTAGGTAAGGTATGGCATACGCTACACAGCGTTAGTTTATCGCATCATATGATTGTTCTTTTTGCGATACTTGGTGTATTGATACTGATTATATCTTTGCTCTGCAATACAAAACGGAGGGCGTTCCAGAAAAGCAGTGTCATTTGCTTCTTGCTAATGGCCGGCTTTTGTGCTAATACGGAATTATGTTGGATTGTAATCGCCGTTTTATTGGTTGTTATGCTTCTCAAGTTTGATGCGATTACTACTTGGATAGAGGCTTTAGGGAAAGATGATAGTGAACGAACTAAATCAAAAAAAAGGTAAAATGATACAAAGAAATAAAATATTGTCGCACTTACTAACATCGATAATTATTGTTATCGTAGTTATCGTTTTTCTATGGTTCGTACTACGGCTATTCAATGTGACTTTTGATGCTAAAGGTGGTGAAGCGATTGTTCTGGCATTTTTCGGTATACTAGCTACTTTCGTAGTGGTGGGGAATTATTCGCAAGTGTCTTCAATTAAAGATGAAGTTAGAGCGAAAATCAATGAAATGGATGATGATATCCAAGATACAAATGCTCAATTACCAATCCTAGAAACCGCTATTGAAACAAAATGGGTAGATGCTCTCAAAAAGTCAGAAAAAAAGGAAATTGATATAATAAATGGTAAAATTCAAGAGGTTTTAGAACATGCAATACCAGATGCTTTTCATGACAGAGATGCAAATATCGTTCTAACACTAATAAATTTACTCTCTAATGATAAATATCTAAAAATATTTCTTGATGTATATAACAAAAAACGAAAGATATATTCAGTGACATATTTAGACGATAAAGGCGCTCCAATTCCCAAAAAAACATCCGCAAGAATTAATCAAACCGATTATCGCTTAGAGTTTTATACGGGTAATCAAAAGGATGGATATACTGTATATAACAATATAAAATCAGTTGGTGAGATTGTCTCATATGATAGTTCTATCATAGATAAAACACTATATCTTATTTTCTCTCAATCAAATGAGAATAATACTAATCAAACAAGATAATAATTATGAAATATTTAGTTAGTTATACGTCTCCGTATTATCGAAAAAACACATTGTTATTATATCGCATTAAGAGTTTTGATTATTGGACAATTCTTAATGACAATACATTTATAATCGACACACCCAGAATGACTGCGCAACAATTATTTGATAAATTAAGAACTTGTTGTTCAACTTCGGAAAAGTTGATTGTATTAACAGTGATGCAGCCAGTTGTACATAGTGACAATACACCGAATGACCAAAAGGCATGGATGATCTCTCACTTAGATATTTATGAATCATCAACACATAGAGTGAAAATTAATAATGGAGAATATGAAAAATCACGCATTTATAATATTTAACTAACTCAAAAATACTAACTAACAATCTTTATTACCCCTTTAAAAATTAACAAATATTATTTCATTCCTCATGTAGAGGGTGACGGAAGGAGAGTAACCATGGACAGAATAATTTTATCATCAGGAAAAATGCAACTCGGAGATTGCCAAGTGGATATGCATATTTATTATAATTATGGAGGCGGAGTTCGTCCTCATTATTCTTTTGATATTAACCCACAAGTAAGAGATGAGCACCAACCAACCTTTCATATTGGTGAAACAATGATGGCATTTACTCTCGAAGATTTGATGGCACATATGGAACTCTATCAAAGAGATTTTCGTCATATTGTTGAGCAACGGGATAATGGAATGTTTGATAAATTACATATTGATTAACATATATACAACAAAAGAAACAAATAGTAAAATCAATACAACTACTCTATATTTATTATTATGGACCCATTAATAACAGAAATCAATAAGATTATGACAGATGCAGAGCGTATTCAGTTCTGGGAGCAGATTTGTAATCGTACCACAAATTATGATATTTGGAAAGATGGAAAGGCTCTAGAATATTTCATAATTAAAAGTTTTGAAATAGAGGGTGCTTCTGTGACTTACCCATTTAATGTGAAAATTAATGGAAAAATAGTAGAACAAATTGATGGAGCAGTATATATTGGTGATGCGTATAAGATTCTATGTGAATGTAAGGATTATGATGAAAATAAGATAAATATTGAACCCATCGCCAAACTACGCTATCAATTGTGCCGACGCCCAATTGGGACAATTGGTTGTGTGTTTTCAATGACTGATTATACAGAGCCTTCTACTATATTAATCAACTATATCAATGGACACACAATTTTGTTGTGGGGGAAGCAAGATATTGATTATGCAGTTAAAAACAAAGCATTCATAGAGGTGTTTAAAACAAAATATCATTTTGCAATTGAACATGCAAATTATGAAGGTAGTATTAATGTAATTAAAGAAATATGACGACCATTTATTTAGTTGTAGAAGGGAATAGTGATAAGGCTATTCTAAGCAGAGTGCTTTCGACACCAGAGAATACTCAATTAAAATTTTTTGTGTCTGAGGGATTCTCAAATGCCCTTTCAATGGTTAAAACAATATTTGATTTGAGGCCATTAGATAAGATAATACTCATTGTAGATAATGATACTTTGCATGGACATAATGAATTTATGTTTAATGCTCAATTAAATACGCATATATACTCTAGATTAGATAGTGATCTATTTCGTCTTTTTGAGATGACGCCTAATATAGAGGGTGAATTGTTTGATGGTGTTACCAATCAAAATATTATACAGGGAGTAATTGAGAATAGTTTAGCTGAGTTACAAGAGAAACCAATTATTAAAAAAATACAAACTTTTATTAATGCACCGATTGATTCTAATGAGGAAGAAGATCTTGTATTACCAAGAAGACAATAATCAAAAAATAACAAAACATAACAATCTTTATTTACTAACTTAAAAATTTAATCATTATGAAAAAATTTAACTTTAAAACAATCCTCATGACGCTGATGTGCGTAGTAGGATTAGGAATTTCACCCAATGCGTGGGCGGGATACAACTGGTACGGTAAGGTCTATTTTGTTGCCCCCGATAGTTGGGATCAAACTAACGTCCAAATCGGCTTACGGCAAGAAAATGGATATACAGATTTTGATGGTAACATGCAATGCTTAAACAACAAGTTGTATTATGTTTGGCTTTCTAAAGATCATGGCACTTGGGGGAAAGAGTATGTTATCTTTGTTGGTAACTCCTCCCAAAAAAATTCTGGCTACTATGGATCTTCAAAGGAGGCAACATCATCTGATTTTACTTGTTATACTAAAGTCTGTGACTATGGTGTCGCATCTAATGATAATTATTATACTTTTACATCTCCTGTAGATGGTGCCAAACAAGGTGCAAGTCTATCCGGTGATTGGGCTTCAGACAAAAGTAATATGCAGAAAAACCAAACAGTTACTGTGCAAATTAAAGGTTCCTCAGGATACTCAAACAACACGTCTTCAACAAAAGGAGGAAAAGTCAAACAAACATGTTATTATTTCACTAACGATGCTTCTGTTTCTGAAACATCTAATTCGAATGTATATACATCGCAAACCTATAATAACGCTGCATTGGGAACATTGGCAACTTTAGAGGTTACATCCACTGCTAGCGGGTATCAGTTTGAAGGGTGGTATGATTCCGATGGAAATTTGTTATCATCCAATACAACTTATACTTATACAGTTCGTAATACAACTACCATATATGCTCGTTTTACACCGATATATACGATTTCTTATGCAGCGGGTACCGTACCAACGGGTGGCGTAAGTATATCTGGTTCTAAGAGCAACGAAACCAAAACATATGGAGTTAGTTTCACTCTTCCTTCTTCCGCAGTTTTTACAACCACAGGTTATACACAAAAAGGATGGGCAACTTCCAGTTTGGGTAGCAAATCTTATGAATTAGGAGGCTCATATACAACAAATGCAGCACAAACATTTTATCCTTATTGGAATCCTAATTCCTATTCTATTACTTATCTTGATGGAGGAGGCTCCGATTTCTCTGGAACACACGAAACGGATTACCCAACTACTCATACCTATGGAACCGAAACATCTCTGAAGAGTGCTTCCAAACCGTCCTATAGATTTGACGGATGGTTTGATAATTCGGATTGCACAGGCAGTGCTATTACAACTCTTGGTGCGACGGCTTATACATCTAACATCACCCTTTATGCGAAGTGGACACTAGATGAAGTTTATTATGATGTTGCATCTGGTGTAAAATCTTTTGCAGGAATGACTGCACAAGACGATAAGGCTACTTTGTCTATTAGCGCAACTTCCGGAACATATAAGAGCGATACCAAAAAAGTATTAAAAGGCTCTGTATTGCAATTCACCGTTTCTAACATTGCTACCGGCTATGCAATTGAGGGTTGGTATAGCGATGATGCTTGCTCTGTAAAGATTGCAGGAGCAGGAACTTCAGATACATACACCACTCCTGCTGTAGATGGCGATGTAAGTGTGTATGTGAAGATATTGGCTACGCAATATAACATTACTTATAATAATGTTTATGGCACTAATCCCAATCCATCTTCATATAATGTAGAGGACGAAATTACTTTCCAACTCATAACCGAATATCGCACCGGTTATACCTTTGACGGCTGGAGTCCTGCTTCTATTACTAAAGGAACAACTGGAGCTCAAACAGTGACTGCCCAGTGGCAAGCCAAAACCTACACCATCGCACTTAGTGACAATGGAGGTACGGGTGGTTTGACATCGGTTGAGAATGTTACTTTTGCCGCTGCTATGCCGACGATTACAACTCTGCCTACTCGCGTGGGTTATAAGTTCAATGGTTATTGGAGCCAACAATCGGGTGGTAAAAAGTACTATAATGCTAATGGTACTTCTGCAAGTAATTGGGATATCGACCAAGAAAATCCTACCCTCTATGCGCAGTGGACACAACTCTATTGCTTCATTGAAGGACGATTCCATGTTGCAACGGATAAAACACGTACATCTTGGACGAATACATTTGATGGTAGCGGAAGTGATAACTGGTATACCGAATCCACAAAGATTAAGTTTACTTGGAACGAAACTAATAAGCGTTACGAATTAGCAACAAATGCCACGTTGAAGGATTTGTCCACCCAAATATCGGGCTTTGATCCCTATTTTTTCATCAAACAAAGTACATCGAGTTCTTCGTTAGCAAATGTGAAATCGTACAACCACGATGGTACTCTTTCTTCTGAAGAAGGTGTGAAAAATGCTATGAATGCGGCTAGTGATAAGAGTTGTAAGTTCAATTCTCAAGATAGATCTGGATATGTAACTATATGCTTTGATGAAAAGGATATTTGGTTCGAGTTAGAAAAAGTCACCCTCTACGATGTAACTGTTCAGTCCTTCAATGGCGGTTCAGTTGATCCCAGTGGCACACATAAGATAGGTGAGATTTCTTGGACTATCACTGCCAATGCTAGCGATGGCTACCATTTCAATCGTTGGACTACTACCGGTGGCGCTTCTGTGGAGAACGCAACGAGCGCAAGTACTAAAGTTACGGCTACTGCGAATGGTACTGTTACGGCTAACTTCGCTGCTAACACCAACTTGTATTTCCAGAAACCCGGCAGCTGGACCGGTAGTGAAGTGTGGGTATACTTTGACGCTTGGTGGGACGATGACAAAGGTGCCGGTTCAAGTAGTAAACCCGCAGGAAAGAAGATGTCAGATTTAGGGAATGGTACATATTGCTTAACCTATAGCGGAAGTGAAGCTGGTAGCAGCAATATCGCATTTGTAAATGGTAAGCAAGATGGATATGATCCGTTCTATGGAACGAGCGTATCCTATCGAGGAGACTTTAAGCATTGTTCGAGTAATAACTGGTTTATTCCGGAGAATAAACAAACTAAGAAATATGATGATAGGAACACCGCCTATTATAATGATGGTTACTGGACTTCCTATTATGACCGCGTGGAATACTACTTCATGAACTCAAGGAGTAATCCATCGTGGACACAACTGGATGAGTATCGCTTCAAGAACACGGATGACCACGAGATCAAGCGTTTGGAGATTCAAAACGTTACTGCCGGTGAAAACATTGCATTTAGGATTTGGCAAACTTGCGATTGCTGGTTTGGCGTAGAGTCGAAAGGTTGTGTTATTAAAGAAGATACAAAGAACTATGGTGTTCGCACCGGAGGTAATGAAAATGTTACCCTACAAGCATGGAAGGCCGGTTCGTATGAAATTATCCTTCATACTAACTCGAATACACTGGACGTTACCTACCTCGGCGACATTACCGTGGCAAACTTCCCGGGTGAGGTTTCTACCTTCAAGGATCGTCAACACAAGATTAAACCTGATGTAACCTTGCGCAATGGTACGGCAGTAACGGATGTGGCGATTAAGGTTGCAGGGCATGATCTCCCATGGACAAGTTCTTATGCTACTTATGAGCAAAATGGTACTAACCTTGTTATTACCGGTAAAGCGCTTGGTTCGGAAACGGTAACGGTGCGTTATCAAAATAATAAACGAGAGCCTTATATCGTGGATAGAACCCTCAAAGTCAATGTGGCAACACCTATTGTTATTCAAGCAATGCTGGAAAAAGATGAGGATAATGATGAATCGACGAAGGATGACTATTGGTCTAACACCGGTTTGGTACACATTCACTTCTGGGGTTCCGATGCTACAAAGACACAAGACATGGCAATGTCCTACAATAAGGATACCAAAGTCTTCTCTGTTACCGCTCCAAAGATTGACGACTTCAAGTTCTTGTTCTGGTATGGCGAGGACATCAATATGAGTGCAAATGAGGCTTGGCGTAAAACACAAGATATTACGAGTTGTACCACGAACACTTGTTACTCGATTAGTTATGGGAAGGATAAGAACACCACACGTACCGCAACGGCTAAGCCGAGTCTTTGCACCACCGACGAGTACTATGTAGAAATCACCATGAAGAATGGTAATACCTACAAGTCCAACACGATCGATAACCTCGATAAGGAAGTTTCATTCTTCGCTCCGAAGGATAATGATGAAACTACATATATGCAAGGTACTGTTCGTATTGTATACAATGGTGCTGTATCGGATCCTGTAACCGGCTTTGATGCGGCAGGCGTTTATGTAGCAAAAATCAACAATACTGCCAATGGCTTTGAATCAAAGAGTCTCTATACCGGTAATTACTACATTCGTACAGATGGAGCTCATGGCGCATGGGGCGACTATAAGACCGATGCGGACAACCTCATGATTCCGTTCACTCCGCGTGCCGAAAAGGGCGAGACCTATAGTTACTATTGGGTAAAGAATGTTGCGAAGAATGGTGACCAGAATGATGGTAAAACCAACGTGAAAGCCGATATCGCCAACGATTATAACGACAACCTCGCAGGAATGATTGAGAACGATAAGTTTACCGATGGTGGTGGCTTTGTTTACAACTCCGCTAATGGTGCAAACGTTCGTTTCAGCTATGAACCTACTACCAACGAGTTCAAACGCGCTATCCTCGGCGGTGCCGGAAATAATAACTTCCTGAATGTATATAGTAAGACAAATAACCTCTATGCAGATAATGAGTACTCTAAACAACTCAGCGAAAGTGCCGATCTGAATGATAGTAAGTTCAGCGACCTCTCTGACTGGGTATATGAGAAACGAGTGTATGTTCGGGCTGATGGAGAACACGCATCCAACGTTATCCTTAAGAGCGTATTCAACGGACAAACCACTCACTTGCTTGGTTATCAGATTAACTCCGAAACAGGTGAAGAAACCGATGTTCCGAACGAATTGGAGGTAATGGGTAGCCAGTCAACAGGCGACTTTGCTTTGCGTATCACCTACGACTTCAAGAAGAACCGCTTGATCGCTTCTTGGGAACCCGGTCAAAGGGAAATTTCCGAGAATATGACAATTGACTCCGATGTACTCTTCGTTCAACAAGAAGATGCCGATGGTACGATCGACAATACCGATGTGGCTCAAATTACCTACTCACAAACAGGTATTAATGCTAACGCTAAACTAACGAGCCTCAAGAATATGATTTATGTCTTAGAGGTAACGGACAAGGTGATTAACAATACTGATGCCGATAACCAACTCTACTGGATTTGCCTGCCGTTCGACTGCCGCATCAGCGATATCTTTGGTGTGGAAGGGTATGTGAAACTGGATGCTTCCGGTCACGCTATTTCCGGTACGTGGGGAATTCAACGCTATGATGGAACTACTCGCGCTGCCCATGGCTGGTTCGAAGATGATAATCCGGAAGGCTTCTGGAAATGGATGACGCGTGACGAAGAACTCAAAGCCGGTACAGGTTATGTAGTCGTATTCGACAAGACCGGTGCTAGTTCTTGGCCAAGTATTGATGTTGAGGAGGCCTGCACTACCGGCGATGATTGCGTGGAGGGTAAGCACACTGTCAAGAAACGTAGCAAACGTCTCTATTTCCCGTCCATCGGTTCTAAATTCGAAATTTGTTACTCCGGCAGCAGTGCGAATGTAGTTGAATACGCGGACGAACCTTGCAATGTTACCAAGCCTTATAATCGTTCTCAATATGATGGTAACTGGAAAGTCATCGGTCCGGTAAGTTATAATAATATTGGTGTAGATCAGGGAGCAACTAAAAACTTGATATACTACTACACGTATAGTCAGTCTAATGCATATGTGGGAAATAAGCATTATCAGGAACATACCGTTGCCGCTGATACTGAGCTGAAGTCCTTCCACGGTTATATGACCCAATTTGGTGGTGACTTAACTTGGAAGCCGTTTACTAAGAGTGAGGATGTAACAACGCCTATCGTACAAGCTCCTCGTTATTTGGAGAATCCGGAATTCAAGGGTGGCATGCTGACTATTGAACTGAACAACGCACAAGGCACGCAACTCGACCGCACATTCGTTAACTTGCACAAGAACGGAACGCTGGGCTTTGACCAGAATATGGAACTGACCAAGATCTCCGAGAACTGCGCTCAGATTGCTTCTGTTAACGAGGATGTACTCTATGCCGGTAGCACCCTGCCGCTCGACATCGAGATGGTTCCGCTGAATGTGAAAGTCGTTGCCAACGGCACGTATGACATCGCCCTCGCTCAGTCGCTTGAAGGATTGGAGGTAAGACTCTACGACGCATTCGAACAAACGACCACTCCGCTCGACCTGATGTCCGCTACCGTAACGCTCGATAAGGGTGAGTATAAGGATCGCTTCTTCCTGCAGTTTGTTCAGAAGTCGCCGCTGACGCCGACGAACTTCGATGGCGCCCTCGAGCAGATCAACCTGCCGAGCGACAAGACCCAGAAGCTCCTCATCAACGACCAGATCTACCTCATCAATGCCGGCCGCGTCTACAACGCCATGGGCGTTGAAAGATAACAGACCCTAACCCGACCTTCCCCTCATAGGGGAAGGGGATTGGGCAAGGGAGAAGTAGTAAAAAGTGGGCCTCGTACTTGCAGGTACGGGGCTCATTTTATGTATGTACGGGGCTCATTTTATGTATGTACGGGGCTCATTTATAATTTGGTAATAAGTTCTTCTATGCCAATGACAAAGACATTGTCCCGTAATGGATACGATTCATGAATAGGACAAACAACACACTAACGTGCTCATAACGAATGTATTATATATAAATATGCAATTTGAAAATATTATTTTCGATTTGCAAAGATACTATATTTTTTTGACATAACCAAATTTTATCCGCAATTTTGTGTAAAATTACGCATTTTTGCGGAAAACTTGATGGAAAAAAAGAAAAAAGACGTCATCGCGACGTCTATTTTTCCAAGGTATTAGTCTGTTAAATTTTTAAGGTACAAAAAAGATTGTGTTGTATCAACTTTTTCGAGTGCAAAATTACTGCTTTTTTTTCATATACACAATAGCAAATTCTATGTTTAACAACACATTTTGCTATGTTGACCTGTCAAAAAACTATGTTATAAAACATGTTTTTGTTTTTTACCCCCATTTTTAGCCCTATTTTTTGGCCAATTCGATGACCTCCAAATCGCGCATCTTATCCTTGTCAATCACGAACCGTAGAATCGTTTGTACCGTCTGCCATCCTTGCTTACCCGCTGCGCCCGGGTTCATGGTCAAAAAACCGTACAACGAATCGTACTGAACTTTCAAGATATGGCTATGCCCGCAGACAAACAGGTCGGGTTTCTCCTTTGCAAACATCGGAATCAGCCACGGGTTATAATGTCCCGGATAGCCGCCGATATGCGTCATGAGTACATTCACGTCCTCTACGCGGAAGCGATAAAACTCGCTGAGGCTGTACCTCACATCCCCGCTATCCATGTTCCCGTACACCGCCCGCGTAGGTTTATATTCCCTGAGGGCTTGCAGCACCTCGGCGCTGCCGATGTCCCCGGCGTGCCAGATCTCGTCCACGTCCTTGAAGTAATCAAAGATGCGGCGGTCCAAATAACCATGCGTGTCCGATAATATGCCGATTCTCGTCATAGGGGAGTAGGGGAGTAGAGGGGTAGAGGAGTAGAGGAGTAGGGGAGTAGGGTTATTATTTGTGGGTTAGTTTGTTGAGGATAAGCACGGAGATGAGGAGGGAGGCGAGGATGATGGTGGTGAAGAAGAACACGTCCCGCGTATCGATGACGCCGCGCGCCATACTCAGGTAATGGTCCTGCATGACGACCCAATAGAGGCCGAAGTTAGCGACCGCACCTAAGATAAACGCTACCACCTGACTCTTTGTTACACTGCCCGCCATCACGCCTACACTAATCATCGCTCCGCTGAGTAACATCAATCCGATCCATCCGCCCAGGAACTGACCTAAGTCGATGTTCCCTACCGGTTCCGCCAGCCCATAGACGATACCGTAATGCACGAGGCAGGGTAGGATACCAATCATCAGTAGCGTCCACGCCGCCAAGGCTTTCATCGTTACGATACGGCCGATAGTCAGGCCTTTGGTGAGCAGGATATCCCATGTCCCCGTACTGCGCTCCTCGGCAAAGAGACGCATCGTTAATGCCGGACACAGCACCATGAAGAACCACGGCGAGAGATGGAACAGTCCGTCCACCTGCGCATAACCCGAATCGAGGATGTTCCACTCCCCCGGGATGACCCAGAGGAAGAGACTGATGCCGATCAAGTAGAGTCCGATGACGATATACGCAATCGGGGTGGAGAAATAATATGTCAGTTCCTTGCGAAACATAGGTTAGCGGGTCTTTGTCTTCGGGAAGAAAATCCAGAAACATACGGCCACGATCAATGCATACGACGCAAACGTGTACCAGCAACTCTGCCAACCGGTCCAGATCGCTACCGGGGTAGCGCCTACGGCTTGCGGTAAATAGACGAAGTGGTTAACAATCGCTTGCGCGGCGAGCGTACCGATGGTAGCGCCCACGCCGTTGGTCATCATCATAAAGAGCCCTTGGGCACTGCTGCGCATCGAGGTGTCGGTCTCCTGGTCGACATAGAGTGCACCGGAGATATTGAAGAAGTCAAAGGCAAAACCGTAAACCACGCAACTGAGTACGAACAATATCACGCCGGGGAAACCCGGGTTACCGGCACCGAAGAAACCGAAACGCAGTACCCAGGCGAACATCGCCATGAGCATGACGTTCTTGATACCGAAGCGCTTGAGCACAAACGGAATCAGGAGGATACAGAGGGCCTCGCAGATTTGCGAGATGGAAATCAATATATTCGCGTGCTGTACGCCGAAGGTGTGCGCAAACTCCTCGATGGCACCAAAGCTGGTGAGGAACGGATTGGCAAAACCGTTGGTGATCTGCAGACTCACGCCCAGGAACATAGAGAAGATGAAGAACAGCGCCATCTTCTTTTGTTTGAATAGCGCAAACGCGCGCAGACCCAGTGCATCCACAATCGATTGGTTAGCAGCCGCGGGTTTGATGTCGCAGTTAGGCAGCGTGAGCGAGTAAGCGCCTAAGATGAGGCTCAGCGCTCCGCTGAGCACGAACTGCCACGACGTAGGCTGGAAGCCCAGTAGGTCGCAGCACCACATGGTGACGATAAATCCGACGGTACCGAACACGCGGATGGGCGGGAAGTCCTTCACAGTGTCCATGCCGCCTTTGATGAGCGCATTAAATGCTACAGAGTTCGTGAGGGCAATGGTCGGCATAAAGAATGCTACGGAGATCGTATAGAGCGTAAACAGCGGACCGAACGCTACCGCGTCCCCGGCTTGCCAGCCATAGAGACCCGCCGCTACCATGAACGCACCGGCGATAAAATGGCAGATACTTTGCAGTTTCTGTGCGGGTATCCAGCGGTCGGCTACGATACCCATCAGTGCGGGCATAAACAGACTGACTATTCCTTGAACGGAATAGAACCAACCGATATGGGTTCCCATCCCGTGGGTAGCCAAGTAGGTACCCATACTCGTTAAATACGCACCCCAAACGGCGAACTCTAAGAAGTTCATCACAATGAGGCGAAACTGAAGACTGCGGTTTTTCATAATTAGAACTCTGATGTAAAGTGAAAATGAATATGTTTATAATCTTGTTGAGCCATGGAAAGCACATAGGCACTATCCGCCATGAACACGTCGCGACCCTCCTTGTCGGTGGCCATATACTGCGCCTTACGGCGTTTGAAGAGCGCCAACTCTTCGGCGTATTCGGGATCGTTCGGCTCCGCGGGTGCTACCCAGCAGGCTTTGTACATCGGGATGTTCTCCCAACGGCAAAGGGCATTGTATTCGTGCTCGAGACGGTACTGTATCACCTCAAACTGCAACTGACCTACCGTACCGATGATCTTACGGCCGTTCATCTGGTTGACAAACAGTTGCGCTACGCCCTCGTCCATCAACTGATGAATGCCCTTGTCGAGTTGCTTCTGCTTCATCGGGTCGGCGTTCTCAATGTATTTGAACATCTCCGGCGAGAAAGAGGGTAGCCCTTTGAAATGCAGGTTCTCCCCCGCGGTCAGCGTGTCGCCGATCTTGAAGTTCCCGGTATCGGGCAGTCCGACTACGTCCCCCGCAAAAGCCTCATCGACGGTCTCTTTCTTTTGCGCCATGAAACAGGTGGGTGCACTGAAGCGCATCTGCTGGTCCTTGCGTACGTGCTTGTAATATTGATTGCGCTCAAAGCGTCCGGAACATATCTTAAAGAATGCGATACACGAGCGGTGATTCGGGTCGAGGTTAGCGTGAATCTTAAAACAGAAGCCCGAGAACTTCTCCTCCATCGGGTCCACCGTGCGCTCCTGCGCCTCTACGGGACGAGGGGACGGTGCGAGCCGAATGAAACACTCGAGCATCTCTTGAATACCGATTGTCTTATACGCACTGCCGTAAAAGACGGGGGCCATGTTTCCTGCCTCGTATTCGGCTTTATCAAAACGGGGATACACCTCTTTGATGAGGTCCCAGTCCTCCGGCTTCACATCCGCCGGACGGTCGAGGAGGGTGAACGTCGTACCCTCCACCGCATAGAGGCTGCTCACGGACTCGAAGCGTTCGCCTTGCCCCTTAGCCCAGGTCATGGGGGTGACATGGATGCCGAGTTCGGACTCTACATCGTCCATCAGGTCGAACGGGTCCTTACCCTCGCGGTCCATCTTATTCATAAACACCATGACGGGCGTCTTGCGCATCCGGCAGACCTCCATCAACCGGCGAGTCTGGGTCTCAACACCCTTGGCCGAGTCGATGACGATAATCACGGAATCGACGGCAGTCAAGGTGCGGAAGGTATCCTCCGCAAAGTCCTGGTGACCCGGGGTATCGAGGATGTTGATATGAAAACCCTCGTAATCAAATCCCATCACGGAGGTGGCTACGGATATACCGCGCTGCTTCTCTATCTCCATCCAGTCGGAGGTGGTGGTCTTGCGGATCTTGTTCGACTTCACCGCCCCGGCGGTGTGAATTGCTCCTCCGTAGAGCAGCAACTTCTCCGTGAGTGTGGTCTTACCGGCATCCGGGTGCGCTATCACCGCAAACGTCCTCCGCCTTCCTATTTCTTCTCTATAATCCATTAATCTTCAATCTTCAATCTTCAATTATCTCAATGTGGCTCCGAACTTCTCCTCAAACGTCTTCTTGAGTCGCTCCATGATGTTCTCGATCTGCTTGTCCTTGAGGGTGTCCTCTGCGTTTTGCAGGATGAAGGACAATGCATACGACTTCTTTCCGGCTTCGAGGTTCTTACCCTCGTAAACGTCGAAGAGGAAGACGTTCTTCAGCAACTTGCGTTCGGTATCGAACGCGGCACGCGCCAGGTCCGCAAACTCGACGTTTTGGTCTACGAGTAAGGCAAAGTCGCGCTTTACTTCCGGGAACTTGGGCAGGTCTACAATTGTGGGTTTGTATTGCTTATTGAGTTTTGTTAGTTGGTCCCAATAGAGGTCGGCATAGAACACCTCGCTATCAATACCGAAACTCTTCGTGGTCGCAGGGTCCACAATCGCCATGTAACCAATCACGGCTTTGTTCGGGGCTTTGATCACGAGGCCCTCGCTGAAGCACTGCGCCAGACCGCAACACGGTTCGCCCTCGGGCAGAATAGCGGGTTCGAGGATGCAGTTATCCACCATCACGCCGAGGCGGGTGAGGATCATATTGACGTAGGAATGCAACTGATAGAAGGTGGTCTTCTCGTCCTTGCGCACCCAACTGGATTTGCTCTTGTTACCCGTCAGCCAGAGACCGAGGTGCATCTCCTCCGAGTATTGGGCAATGGGCTCTTTATCGCTGTCGGCGGGCGCCTTGGCGTAGTGGTAGCAGTTACCGAACTCGTAGAAACTGAGGTCACTATTCTTGCGGTTCACATTGCGCTCGATACTCTCGAGTCCGCCGAAGAGCAGCGTCTGCCGCATCACACCCAGGTCCTGACTGAGCGGGTTCTTAATCTTCACGCAACTGTTGAGCCACTCGCCGGTATAATAACTCATCTTCGTGAGGGAGTTATTCATGATCTCCCGGAACCCTTGGGCGGTGAGCTGTTCGGAAATCTTCTTTTGCAGCATCGTCACGTCGGGTTTGGGGTTATAGCATAGGTTCGTATTCAGTTTCTCCGGGAACTCGATATTATTGTATCCGTAGATACGGAGGATATCCTCCACCACGTCGCATTCGCGCTGTACATCCACGCGGTACCGCGGCACTTTCACAATCCAATATCCTTTTTCCTCATTCCTATTTCCTATTTCCTCATTCCATTCATATTTCATCTCCAGTCCGGTCATGATGGTCTCGATCATCTCCTTCCCAATCTCCTTGCCGATGAGCCTATTCACGCGGTCTAGCGATACCTCCACCTCAAAGGGTGCAAATGGTTCTCTACACTTATCGATGGGTTCCATCGCTATCTCGCCGCCCGCTACTTCTTGAATCAGCAACGCACAGCGTTGGAGCACGTAGAGGGTGTTATTCGGGTCGCATCCGCGTTCGTAGCGGAAGGAGGCATCGGTCTGTAACTGGTGCCTGCGGGCGGTCTTACGGATACTGACGGGATCGAAGTAAGCGCTCTCGAGGAAGATATTCGTTGTTTGGTCAGTGACACCGGAATCGAGTCCACCGAACACACCGGCAATACACATCGGCTCGTCGGCGTTCCAGATCATCAAATCTTTTTCGCTGAGGGAACGCTCTACGCCGTCCAGCGTCACGAACTTTTGTCCCTCTTTCGCATTCTTCACTACAATCTTATGCCCCTTGATCTTATCGGCATCGAAAGCGTGCAACGCTTGCCCTTGCTCAAAGAGTACGAAGTTCGTAGCATCTACGATATTATTGATGGGCCTTAGTCCAATCGAACTCAGTGCGTTCTTTAACCATTCGGGTGACTCCTTGACGATCACACCTTTTACACTTACGCCCGTATAGCGGGGGCAAGCGTCCGTGTTGGCTACTTCAACCTCAATCTCTAAATCGTGATTATCCACCTTGAATGCCGATACATCGGGTTTAACGAGTTCTATGTTTTGCCCATGGGCAAGGTAGTAAGCGTGGAGATCACGCGCTACGCCATAGTGACTGGCACCATCGCTGCGGTTGGGGGTGATATCGACCTCTATGAGGGTGTCGTTTTCGATATGGTAGTAGTCCTTGGCGGGCAAACCGATGGGGGTGTCGTCCGGCAAAACGATGATACCGTCATGGCTGGTGCCTACGCCAATCTCGTCCTCTGCGCAGAGCATGCCGAGGCTCTCCTCGCCGCGGATCTTACCGCGTTTGATAACGAAACTCTCGTCGCCCGAATAGAGACGGGTGCCGATCGTTGCCACAATCACTTTCTGACCTGCGGCTACGTTCGGTGCGCCGCATACGATCTGTACGGGACCCTCGCCGTAATCGGTGGTGGTGATATGCAGGTGGTCGCTGTTAGGGTGGGGAACGCAGGTCATCACTTGACCTACCACCAGACCCTCCAGGCCGCCTTTAATGGATTGAATCGTTTCTACGGTCCCTACTTCCAACCCGATGGAGGTGAGGATCTTTGCTACGGTATTCGCATCGTCCGTGAGGTTGATGTACCGTTTAAGCCACTGATAAGATATATTCATAATATTATATAATAATGTGTTCGCACTATAAAACGGCTTTTGGGGTGCCGTTCACCCAAATCTCAATATGCTGATTGCGGAAGAGTTTGAGGCTACGCCCATCCGCTTTCCGTACGTCTTCCAAGGCCGCCGGCGTGGGCAGATGAGGGTCCTGCTCAAGAGCCATCGTATAATGACTGCCAACATCGGTGGTCATATCCAAATCGTAGCGCCAAACACCTCCGCCCTTATTGGTGAGTGTCAGGGTAATCTCCGTGAAATTATAGTTCTCGCCATACTCCAAAAAGTCATTAAAATCTATCTGGTTCTGAAAGAGTAGGGGAGCATAAACTTGCCCCTCCGATAAGGTGTAATCACCTTCTGTCAACTCGTTTTCCTTCGGCAGGACAAGACTGAAAATCAAACTCGGATAATCCTCCCTATACGAGAAGTTAAAATCGTATTCGTAGAACCCTTCCACTGTGGGGCGTACTAACCCGTTGCACGTGATAACGACTGAGTCCGTCAAGAGTTCTTTCTCCTCCTTGGGTTTCGGCGGGAAGGGGGCTACATAAAACTCGTTATATGCCG
>CALCGR010000025.1 GCA_937901025.1 uncultured Bacteroidales bacterium | reverse complement strand
TGTCAGTCCTGCTCGTTCTTCCGCTATTGCGAAGGCAACGGCATGCACCTCCGCCGTTCCGATGGCTCCCTCATGCTCTGCCATCTAAAACTAACGACTAACAACTAACGACTAATAACTAAATATGAAACCTCGTCTAAAATTTATCTACGCCCCTATGAATTCGGGCAAAAGTATGATGTTAATTGCTAACGCCTATGGTCTGCAAGAACGTGGCGTGCCGTTTTTAGCTATGAAGTCCGCCATCGATGACCGTAATGATAAGACAACCATCTCGTCTCGTTGCGGTCTGAGCCGCGAATGCGAACTCATCAAAACCGATACTAACATCTTCGAACTCGTACGCGAACTCCATACTACGGGCGGATTCAAACAGATCCTCGTCGATGAGGCGCAGTTCCTCTCCGAAAAACAAATCGACCAGTTGTCCGATATCGTGGATAAACTTGGGATAGATGTCACCTGCTATGGGTTGCGTACAGACTTCCAGAGTCACCTCTTCCCGGGGTCTAAACGTCTGTTTGAACTTGCGGGCGAGATAGGTGAAGTGGAGTCTGCCTGCTCGTGTGGGGATAAGACGATTATCAATGCGCGTATTGACCAGAACGGACGCATCGTCACCGATGGTTCGCAGATTGAGATTGGGGGTGAGGATAAGTATATCACCCTCTGCCGCAAGTGTTGGAAAGCCGCTATCGAAAACCAAAAACAAGGTACCTTGTTCCCTAACGATTAAAAACCCCTCGCTTCTCCCTGCCTCGTCGGGACGTCTTGTCGTCCCTTGCCGGCAGCGCTCCCTCCCGCTTCTTTTGGGACAGCCATTTTTACGTGCGCGCAGATAGCAGTCCCTCGGAAACCGACGCCCCCATGGCGTCGCCCCTCCAACCCCCACCGACCCATCGGCGGGGACACAACTGTTTCTACGGGACTCTATCGTGCTCCTTTAAGCCCTGATGGGCTTGGCTGTCCCTATTTTTTCTCTGCCAATTTGTCAGTTTTCTCCCTCTTGGCACGATTTTTGTACCATATTAATCGTGCTTCAATATCGTCGGTCAATCGTCGGTCAATCGACGGTCAATCGTCGGTCAATCATAGATGAAACATTTGTCAATCGGCTGTCAAAGGTCGGTGACAAAGCCTATCGTAAGCCTATTACAATACTATAACAAAAATACTAATAACTAACAATTATGGCAAACACAAATTTATCCGAGCCCTATGAACTAATTAGTGGCAAAACCTCCAAACGTGAGGATGGTTATTCTTATGTCCTTTATGGCAAGCAGCATTATCGCAAACGCAAAGAGACGTATCAGAAGAATCAGCGTCCCAAACAGAAGTGGAACACTTCGGCTATGGCTTGGGCACAAAAGACGGTATCGGCTATGTCGAAAGACCCCGACGCATCGGCACAGATGTTAGCGGACTGGAAAGAGAACAAGAAGAAAGGTCCCAACGGGAAAGTCTATTCCACTCCTGCTCGTCGTCAGTTAGCTATCCTTCAAGCGCAGTGGAAGACCAATCATCCGTTTGAGGAATGGTACACGGCGTATTTAGAGGAAGTCTCGAATAAAGCAGCAGCGAAGACGGCTAATGAGAACGCTTCTCAGTATATGATCAAGCAGCAAATTAAAGCCCTCCAAGCCCAACTCATCGAACTTGAGAAACGAGTAGAGAAATAGACCCCTCCCTAGTCCTCCCTAGTAAAACCTAGTCCTCCCTAGTAAAGTTCGTTGACCATTTTTCGTGCATCTTTGCGCGAATTTTAGTGTCATGAGTGACAATAGTGACATCATTTCCTAAAACTCCTTCACGCGCTCGATAGAGGTTTTAAAAATACATGTCACTCATGACACTGATGTCACTCCCACAACCATCGCAACCCCGAGGCGGAGATGGGAGAGGGTGTTAAACTATAATTCGATGATTATAGAAAATGAATTATAGTGCAGAGGCCAATTTTTGGGTGATTTTTAAATAGCGTGCTGCTTGCGCTGTCGTCATTTCGTCTTGCGCTTCCTCCAACTGCTCAGCTAATTCTTGGTATTTCTCCATAAGAGAAGCCATCTCTGCATAAGCACTCATATCACCGGCTTGCACTTTTTTGTAAACGGCGATGTATTTGTTAACATACTGCTCATAGGAGTCCAGAACCTTATCCCAATCGGTGGAGGATGCTGGAGCTGCTACGGGTTCGGGCATCGGCATCGCCTTTGCCTCAATATTGGTGAACACTAAGCCTGCGCATAAAATGCAAGCACATAAAATTAAGTTCTTTTTCATTGTTGTAAAAAATTAATTAGTTTTGTTGATTTACAGATGATAAGTAATCTTTATATTTGGCACAAAGTTTTATTGCATCCGGTTTTGCTATTCTGAAATTTGTTGCATCTCCAGTAAAATCAAATTCTGGATTACTATTATCATAATAAGTTCCTGCTTGTAAATACGAGCAATGAATGCGATTATTCGTGTTTCTACTACAATTAAAATAAAGGTAAATTCCTGATAAGTCAAATGGCGTGTTGTTTCTTACTCGGTAATCATAATTATAATATCCTGGTATTAATGTTATTTCGATACCGGTTTTTATTATTTCTTGAACTTGTTCAACTTTTTGAGGTATAACACTATCTATTAGGTAATATCTTTCTTGGTCTGTAGTTTGAGTTTCATAATCGCCTTCGTCAATATAACCTAAAAGTCGTAAATCATTAATATCGGATTTCTTCAGTTTAGTTAATCCTTGTGAGTCATAAATATAATATTCTTTCTTTTCATTTTGTTTTACGAAAAGCGAATAATTGATAGGATTGTCTTTCGTACCTCTAATTTTTACATCAGTACGTACCTCAAAACACTTGTTGCCCAAATCAATGACTTCAGTTGTTTCTGAAGAGGAGCAATGAAGATTCGATTTTACAAGATGCAATTTCTCAAAATCAGGATACAAGATTGAAATAGAATCCAAACGATGTAAATGAACTACAGACCAGAAATGTTCCGCTGTCATTTGGGCTTTTTCAATAGGTTTTGTACATGCCGTTAGACAAAAGGCCATAACAATGGCATAAATTAATGTTTTTTTCATAAGAATAAAATTTTAAGTGATTAATTAATAATATCCCAAATAGGGGGGGGGTGATTTTGTTATCAAAAGTTTAAACTAAATTATCATAGGGAATATATTCCACACATTATAGCGTCTAGTTAAGTGGATACAAGTGATTATTTATTAATACAATCAATGTATAACATATTTCCATTTTCTAATTCAAAAGAAAATTCATAAGACCGACCCATTCCAATTGTGCCAAAAGGATTGACATGATGACGAGTTTTTGTACTAAGTAATTTGTGACTGTTTTCATCATAAATTGCATAGGTTGGAGTCGCAATCCATGTTTTGAAAAGGATGATAATAACTGTACCATAATCTTTACCATCAGCATTAAATGCCATAGATCTTCCAATAAAAAGAGACTTGTTGTGAATTACATTTACAATTTCTTCGTTTGTCATAATAAAAGAATTAATAAGTTAATTAAATATATTTGAATTCGACTGCAAAATTACTGCTTTTTTTTTGATATATCCATAGTCCTTTTTAGTCCTTTTTAAAAACAAAAAAAGCATGGACGAATTCTTATCCATGCCGTAGGCCCTGAGACTGCCTGTAAATACAAATAAGAAACGCCCACGCTCAACGCGGACGCTTGCTTATTTATTCTTGTATTTACACGATCGAAAATTTCTCAGGTTCACGGCGTGTTTCGAACAAATAGCAAACGCTATAGTTTAATATGTCTGCCATTTTACGTTTGGCCAAACGCGTTTTGCAGTTTTGCGCTGCAAAATTACGGATTTTTTTTGACATATGCAAATATT
>CALCGR010000024.1 GCA_937901025.1 uncultured Bacteroidales bacterium | reverse complement strand
ACTTATGCGTTCCTGATTAGCCCTGACGCATTTTCATTTTGGGCTCTTTTTTGTTGATTACATAAAGCTTACCTTTGCGGCGTACAATCTTACAATCCGCATTGCGCTTTTTAATAGATGCTCTAACTTTCATTTTTCTAGAGTTTTAGAGTTATTTATAACGGAAACTTATTCTTCCTTTGGTCAAGTCGTACGGACTCATCTCCACTTTTACCCGATCACCGGGCAAAATCTTGATATAATGCATACGCATCTTACCGGAGATATGGGCCGTGATGATATGACCGCTTTCTAACTGAACATGAAACATCGCGTTCGATAACGCTTCCGTGATCATGCCGTCTACTTCAATCGAATCTTGTTTTGCCATAACGTTTGGTATATTAAATAAATCTATCTTTGAGGACCTCTTGAATATACTTAAAGGTTGACAACACATCCGCCTTGCCTTGACGCACGCATACGCTCCACTCATAATGAGCAGCGGGTTTGCGGTCTGCCGCACGAGCGGTCCAGCCGTCATCCTCAATAATCACATTCCTTCGACCCATCATCACCATCGGTTCTATGGCGAGCGTCATACCGGACTTCAACACCAATCCGTTACCCCGTCTGCCATAGTTGCACACCTCCGGATCCTCGTGCATCTCGCGACCGATACCGTGTCCTACAAACTCCCGAACGACCTGATAGCCGGCTTGCTCCGCGTGGGACTGAATGGCATAACCGATGTCGCCTAAACGGCGGCCGACGATTGCCTGTTCTACGCCCAGCTGCAAGCACTCTTTCGTGGTTCGCATCAGTTGCATGACCTCGGCACTGACTTCGCCCACGGGGAAGGTGTAAGCTGAATCGGCCTGAAAGCCGTTCAGCAATACACACCCATCCACCGAGACGATATCGCCATCTTTGAGCACTACATCCTTACTCGGGATTCCGTGGACCACCTGCTCGTTGACCGAAGTGCAAAGCGTAGCCGGATAACCCTCGTATCCCAAACAAGAAGGGATGCCTCCGTGATCACAGATGAAATCGTGAGCCACCTTATCGAGTTCGGCGGTGGTAACCCCCGGTCGAATGACCTTGGCCACCTCGCCATACGCCCGACCCAGCAGGTCGTTCGCTGCTCGCATGAGCTCTACTTCTTCATCTGTTTTCAGATAGATCATTACGTTTTAATAAGCCATAGCGCCCGAGCGACCTTTGATACGCATGCCGCCTTCAAAGAAGCCGTCATAGTGACGCATCAACAGGTGAGACTCGATTTGCTGTAAAGTATCCAGGATAACACCAACCATAATCAGCAAACTCGTTCCGCCAAAGAACTGAGCAAAGCCCATCGTTACATTGAATAAACGAGCAAATGCGGGAAGGACGGCGATGATAGCCAGCAGGATGGCACCGGGGAGCGTGATACGGTCCATGATCGTATCAATATACTCAGCGGTCTTCTTGCCGGGTTTCACTCCTGGGATAAATCCATTGTTTAACTTCAAGTTCTCTGCCATCTGTACAGGGTTGATAATAACAGCCGTATAGAAATACGTGAAGGCGATAATCAGTAAAGCAAATACTAAGTTATAACCAAAACTGTCATTATTCATGAACGTACGTACGAACCAGCTCGAACCATCGGCACGGAAGCCGACGATAGCGATAGGAATAAACATGATGGCTTGTGCAAAGATGATAGGCATCACGTTAGCGGCATTCACTTTCAAAGGAATGTACTGACGCACACCACCATATTGTTTATTACCAATCACGCGCTTTGCGTACTGTACGGGCAGCTTACGCGTACCTTGTACCAAAAGAATAGCAAACGCAAAAACGAACAGTAAGATGATGACTTCACCGAAGAAGACCATCAATCCGCCACCCGCATCGTTCAAACGAGACGAGAACTCTTGTACCAAAGCCCCCGGCAGACGAGCGATAATACCAATCAAGATGATGAAGGAAATACCGTTTCCTACACCGCGGTCGGTAATACGTTCACCCAGCCACATGACAAACATCGAGCCTGCGCACAAGATGAGGGTAGATGAGATGGTAAACCAGTTGAAGCCGATAGCCAGCGGTTGACCGGCTTGCGCCATCTGTACGCTCAAGTTCACCAGATAACTGGGACCTTGGAACAACAGGATAGCCACCGTCAAGTAACGGGTTATCTGATTCATCTTCTGACGGCCGGATTCGCCCTCTTTCTGCATCTTCTGGAAGTAGGGAACCGCTATGGTCAGCAGTTGCACTACGATGGATGCAGAGATGTAGGGCATAATTCCCAACGCGAAGATAGACGCATTGGAGAATGCTCCACCGGAGAACATATCCAACAACGCCATCAAGCCGCCAGCCGTTTGGGCATGGAGGGCACTCAGGGCGTCGGGATTGATACCCGGAAGAACGATGAAGGAACCGAAACGATAGATGAGCACGAACAGTAACGTGGTCAGCAGTCGATTGCGAAGATCCTCAATCTTCCAGATATTCTGAATTGTCTCAATAAACTTACGCATAATGTTAGAGTTTTACAATTGTTCCACCGGCAGCAGTGATGGCCTCTTCCGCTTTCTTAGAGAAAGCATTAGCCTCTACCGTCAGTTTAGCAGAGAGAGTTCCGGTTCCTAAGATCTTAACCAAAGCGTTTTTCTTGGTGAAACCCGCCTCGTGAAGTTCGGTCAAGCCAATCTTCTCAATCTTCTTCAGTTCAGCAATCTGTTGAAGAACATGTAAGTTGATGGCCTTATACTCCACACGATTAATGTTCTTAAAACCAAACTTAGGCAGACGACGTTGCATAGGCATCTGACCGCCTTCGAAACCAATCTTCTTCGAGTAACCCGAACGAGATTGAGCACCCTTGCTACCACGAGTAGAAGTTCCGCCTAAACCCGAACCGGCACCACGACCGATACGTTTGCATGTCTTCACTGAACCCGCAGCCGGAGTTAGATTATTTAATTCCATAAAGCTTCGTGTTTTAATTATTAATCAATTACTTTTACCAAGTGTTTAACTTTCTCAACCATTCCTAAGATAGAAGGAGTAGCCTCGTGCTCAACAATGGCGTTCATCTTACGCAAACCGAGGGCTTGCATAACCAGTTTCTGATTCTTCGTAGACTTGATGGTACTACGAACTTGTTGAATTTTAATCTTTGCCATAATCGTTCACAATTTTATCCGTTAAACACCGTACTCAAACTTACACCGCGGTTAGCAGCCACCGTACGGGCGTCACGCATCTGCGCTAATGCCTCGATAGTAGCCTTTACCAGATTGTGGGGGTTACTCGAACCTTTGGCTTTAGCCAACACGTCCGTAACACCTACGCTCTCCAACACGGCACGCATAGCACCACCGGCTTTCACTCCGGTACCGTGCGTAGCGGGTTGCAGATAAACCAGTGCACCGCCGAACTTTGCCAGTTGCTCGTGAGGGATGGTTCCCTTCAAGATAGGCACTTGAATAAGATTCTTCTTGGCAGCCTCCGTACCCTTGGCGATAGCCGCGGTCACTTCACCTGCTTTACCTAAACCGTAACCTACGATGCCTGCCTCATTTCCTACAACAACGATGGCTGCAAACGTAAACGTACGTCCACCTTTCGTTACTTTCGTAACGCGGTTAACAGCGACAAGGCGCTCCTTGAGCTCCAAATCTTGGGTTGTTTTAACTCGATTCATAACCATATTGTTTTAGAATTTAAGACCTGCTTCGCGAGCAGCGTCTGCTAATGCTTTAACTCGACCATGATAGAGATATCCGTTGCGGTCAAAAACCACTGCCTCTACGCCTGCTTTCTTAGCGGCTTCGGCAATGAGTTTACCGACTTGAGCGGCTTTCTCTGTCTTCGTCATCTTATCTTTGATACCCAGCGAACCGGCACTTGCCAAGGTCTTACCGGCCAGGTCATCAATCACTTGAGCGTAAATTTGACTGTTGGAACGGAATACAGTCAGACGCGGTTGCTCTGCAGTTCCCGATACTTTCGTACGGATCGAAGCCTTAATCTTCAGTCTTCTTGCAATTTTCTTAATCATAACTTATTCCTTTCTTTATTTACCAGCCGACTTACCAGCCTTACGACGAACAACTTCACCTTCGAAACGAATACCTTTACCTTTATAAGGTTCGGGTTTACGGAACGAACGAATCTTTGCACAAATCTGACCAAGCAATTGCTTGTCAGCAGTCTCTAAATATACAAACGGGTTCTGGTTACGCTCTTGCTTCGTCTCCACTTTTACCTCCTTGGGCAATTGCAGATAGATGGGGTGCGTATAACCAAGCGAGAAGTTCAGAATGTTGCCGTTGTTCTCTACACGATAACCAACACCAACGAGCTCCAAGGAAGCCTTGTAACCCTCGCTTACGCCATGTACCATATTGTAAATCAATGCACGATAGAGACCGTGTTTAGCACGACTCTCTTTCTCGTCGTTCGGACGAGTAACGTGGCATACGCCATCCTCAATACTTACCGTGATGATCTTATCTACGGCTTGTACCAGTTCTCCTTTGGGACCCTTAACGGTCACTACGTTTTCCGGGCTAACGGTTACGGTTACGCCTGCAGGAATCGCTATAGGTAATTTACCAATTCTTGACATAATAGTTCCTCCTTACATTAATAAACATAACACAATACCTCACCACCTAACTTCAGGCCTTCTGCTTCCTTGTTGGTCATCACACCTTTCGAGGTCGAAAGGATAGCGATACCCAAACCGTTCAGCACGCGCGGCATCTCACGATAACCTACATACTGACGAAGACCGGGGGTGGAAATACGTTCCAAACTCTTGATGGCGTTAACTTTGTTAACCGGATCATACTTCAAGGCAATCTTAATCGTACCTTGAGGTCCATCTTCCACGAACTTGTAGGAAAGGATATATCCCTTCTCAAACAAGATACGGGTGATCTCTTTCTTCAGATTCGAAGCAGGCACTTCTACTACGCGATGTCCCGCTTTGATTGCATTTCTGAGACGTGTCAGAAAATCTGCGATTGGATCTGTCATAATTGTTTTGTTTTTAAAATTATCCCGACTATCGAGACATTATTTAATAATAAGTTAATTACCAGCTTGCTTTCTTCACTCCCGGGATCAGGCCCTTAGAGGCCATCTCACGGAATTGAATACGACTCAAGCCGAATGCACGCATGTAACCTTTTGGACGACCGGTGATTTTGCAACGATTGTGCAAACGTACGGGACTGGCGTTCTTGGGGAGCGCTTGTAATCCTTCATAATCACCATCCTTGAGAAGTTGTGCACGCTTAGCAGCATAACGAGCTACTAATTTTGCGCGTTTCACCTCGCGGGCTTTCATTGATTCTTTTGCCATAGTCTTTACTTTTTGAATGGTAAACCAAACTCACGAAGCAGAGCAAAACCCTCTTCGTCCGTATTAGCGGTGGTCACGAACGTGATGTTCATACCGAGCAGCTTGGTGATGTTATCAATGTTAATTTCAGGGAAAATGATCTGCTCCGTAATACCTAAAGTATAGTTACCACGGCCATCCATCTTGTTCTCAATACCCTTAAAGTCGCGGATACGCGGCAGGGCAACGCGAATAAGGCGCTCCAAGAACTCATACATACGCTCGCCACGTAACGTAACGCGAACGCCGATGGGCATCTTTTTACGAACCTTAAAGTTCGCGATATCCTTCTTCGAAACCGTCGCAACGGCCTTCTGACCGGTGATAAGCGTCATCTCTTCTTGAGCGACATCAACGATCTTCTTGTCAGCAACAGCTTCTCCTAAACCTTGGTTGAGAACAATCTTAGTCAGTTTCGGACATTGCATCACGGTGCTATATCCAAACTCCTTCATCAAGATCGGAACGATACGCTCCTGATAATCTTGTTTTAAGCTAGCTGTATTCATTGTTAGATTTCTTTACCGGATTTTTTACTTACACGTACAAGCTTACCATCCTTCACGATTCTGCCTACGCGAACGGGTTTGCCGTCCTCTACGGGATTCAGATTCGAGATATGAATCGAAGCTTCCTTCTTAACTAATCCTCCTTGAGGATTCTTTGCATTGGGTTTGGTAGCCTTGCTAACCATGTTGACACCCTCTACGATAGCGCGTTGCTTGTCTACGATAACTTCCAGTACACGACCGGTCTTACCTTTAGATGCACCTGCATTCACGTAAACGATATCACCCTTCTTAATATGTAACTTTGCCATATTGAACTGATTTTAGATGATTAAAGCACTTCAGGTGCAAGAGAAATAATCTTCATGTTCGTCTGACGGAGCTCACGAGCTACAGGACCGAAAATACGGCTACCACGCAACTCACCGACGTTATCTACGAGAACGCATGCGTTATCGTCGAAACGAATATAACTACCGTCTGCACGACGAACTTCTTTCTTTACGCGAACAATGATAGCGCGGCTTACCGCTCCATCCTTGATCTCACTACTTGGGATCACTCCCTTAACGGCTACTACGATGGTGTCTCCCAGGGAGGCGTAACGACGTTTCGTTCCGCCAAGTACACGGATGCATAAAGCCTCTTTGGCTCCGCTGTTATCCGCAACTACTAATCTTGATTCTTGTTGTATCATAATTACTTAGCCCTTTCAATAATTTGAGTTAGACGCCAACGAACAGTCTTGCTCAATGGACGAGTCTCCATGATGCGAACGGTATCGCCGATACCGCATTCATTCTTCTCGTCATGAACATGGAACTTGCGAGTTTTATTGACAAACTTGCCATAAATAGGGTGTTTCTCTTTCCATTTAACAGCAACAACAATGGTTTTATCCATCTTATTGCTCAGAACAACGCCCTGACGCTCTTTTCTTAAATTTCTTGTTTCCATTTGTCTGTCGTTTTTTACTTGGTTAATTCTCTTTGACGTAATTCCGTTGCCAAACGAGCGATTGTCTTGCGAGCAACCTTAATGAGCAGCGGATTGTCAAGCGGGGAAATGCTGTGATTGAGCTTCAGACGAACAAGGTTCTCCTTCTCCGAGGCTAAACGCTCTTGAATCTCAGCAGTCGTTAATTCTTTAATTTCAGCTGTTTTCATAATCCTTATACATTTTGGGTTGCGTCGTAATCACGTTTTACGACAAATTTAGTGGTAATCGGAAGCTTCTGTGCTGCCAGACGAAGTGCCTCTTTAGCTACCTCGTACGGAACACCGTCTACTTCAAATATAATACGGCCGGGAGCCAATGGTACAACGAATCCCTCCGGAGCACCTTTACCTTTACCCATACGGACATCCAAGGGTTTCTTGGTAATCGGTTTATCCGGGAAAACGCGGATCCATACTTGACCCTGACGTTGCATATAACGAGTGACTGCTACACGAGCTGCTTCGATTTGACGACCTGTCAACCAGATGGTACCAAGACTCTTGATACCGAATGAGCCAAATGCAAGCTCATTGCCTCGCTGCGCATTGCCCTTGATACGGCCTTTTTGCGAGCGGCGGAATTTAGTTTTCTTTGGTTGTAACATAACTGTAATAATCTACAAATCGGTTAAACTTATTGTTTCTTATTTCTACGGAAACCTCCCTTACGGTCATCACGACGATCACCACGACGACCTTCGACGCCACGAGGTGCACCGCCCTCTTGCTTAACCGAGAAGTTAGGAGCTAAGTCCTTCTTTCCATAGACCTCACCACGGCAGATCCATACCTTCACACCGAGGATACCCACTTTCGTGAGCGCACCTTCATGACAATAGTCAATATCGGCACGTAACGTGTGAAGAGGAGTACGACCTTCCTTGAACATCTCACTACGAGCAATCTCAGCGCCGTTGAGACGACCGCTTACTTGCACCTTGATACCCTCAGCTCCCATACGCATGGTGGAAGCGATGGCCATCTTGATGGCACGACGGTAAGCAATCTTACCCTCTAACTGACGAGCGATCTTCTTAGCTACGATAGTGGCATCCAACTCCGGACGCTTTACCTCGAAGATGTTAATCTGTACATCTTGCTTGGTGATCTTCTTCAGTTCCTCTTTCAATTTGTCAACCTCTTGTCCGCCCTTACCGATAATAAAACCGGGGCGAGCAGTGCAGACAGTGACAGTCACAAGTTTCAGAGTTCTTTCAATAACAATACGCGAAATACTAGCCTCTGCCAAACGGGCATTCAGGTAGTCGCGGATCTTGCTGTCCTCGACAATCGTATCTCCGTAGTTCTTACCGCCAAACCAGTTGGAATCCCAACCTCTTACAATACCTAGGCGGTTAGCAATTGGATTAATTTTTTGTCCCATTTTGGTTTACTTTTTAATTTCCGTATTCTTAGTATCTACATAAATAGTAACATGATTGCTGCGCTTACGTACACGATAGCCGCGACCTTGAGGAGCGGTCAACAGACGCTTTAACATCATGCCGCCGTCAACAAAAATATTACTTACATACAGTGTCTCTTCATCCGCCTTCTTACCGGTCTTTTGCTCCCAGTTAGAAATAGCCGACTTAAGCAGTTTCTCTAAGGCACGAGACGCTTCCTTTGTCGAAAAACGCAACGCACCCAGCGCACGGTTCACTTCCATTCCACGAATCATATCTGCAACAAGACGCATTTTACGCGGAGAGGTAGGAACGTTATTTAGCTTTGCGAAATATTGGGCTTTCTTAGCCTCTTTGATCGCTTCAGCTGTATTATGTTTTCTAGCACCCATTTTAAATCTAATTTAAATGTTGTTTAATGATTCAATGGATTACTTGTTATTACCCGAGTGACCACGGAAAGTACGAGTCGGAGCAAACTCTCCTAACTTGTGACCTACCATATTCTCCGTCACATATACGGGAATAAACTTGTTTCCATTGTGAACTGCAATTGTATGACCTACAAAATCAGGAGAGATCATCGATGCACGGCTCCAGGTCTTAACAACTTCTTTCTTGTTAGCCTCATTCATAGCCAGCACCTTTTTCTCCAACTTAACGTTGATAAACGGTCCTTTTTTTAATGAACGACTCATAATTTCTCAAATTTTATAGGTTATTTTTTTCTTCTTTCAATAATATATTGGTTACTCTGGTTCTTCGGATGACGAGTCTTGTAACCCTTAGCCAATAAGCCCTTACGAGAACGCGGATGACCACCACTCGCACGACCTTCACCACCACCCATCGGGTGATCTACAGGGTTCATCGTCACACCGCGGTTGTGAGGACGACGTCCTAACCAACGATTGCGACCAGCCTTACCACTCTTTTCCAATGCGTGATCACTGTTACCAACTACACCTACCGTAGCTTTACAAGCAGCCAGCACCTTACGAAGTTCACCCGAAGGCAACTTGATGATAGCATACTTGTCTTCACGACCGGCTAATTGAGCGAACACACCTGCCGAACGAACCATCTGGGCACCTTGACCCGGACGAAGCTCGATGTTGTGAATCAGCGTTCCCAACGGAATCTGACTCATCGGAAGAGCATTACCAACCTCAGGTGCTACATCGACACCCGATACTACTACTTGTCCTACTTGCAATCCATTCGGTGCAAGGATGTAACGTTTCTCTCCGTCTGCATAGAACAGAAGAGCAATGCGAGCCGAACGATTCGGATCGTACTCAATCGTCTTAACAGTTGCGGGTACACCATCTTTGTTGCGCTTAAAATCAATTACGCGGAATTTCTGCTTGTGTCCGCCGCCAATGTAACGCATGGTCTCTTTACCAGTGTTGTTGCGACCACCCGTCTTGGACTTGCCGAATACAAGAGACTTCTCTGGTGCGCTTGCCGTAATTTCTTCAAACGCGCCAATAACTTTGTGTCTTTGCCCCGGTGTAGAGGGTTTTAATTTACGTACAGCCATTTTTAAATATTGCTATAAAAATCGATTGTTTCACCTTCTTTTAATGTCACAATAGCTTTCTTGTAAGCATTCGTAGCGCCCTTCAAAAGACCGCTCTTCGTCCAGCGTTGTTTCACTTTCGGACCAACGACTGCCGTGTTTACATCTACTACTTGTACATTATACATCTCTTCCACTGCCTTCTTGATCTCAACCTTGTTGGCAGTGCGAACTACTTGGAAACCATAACGGTTCAATTTCTCGCCGGCGGCGGTCATCTTCTCGGTGACGATAGGTTTAATAATAATTGCCATAATCTGTCCTCCTTATGCGTTAAAAGTTTCTTCGAGTTTAGCGATACTATCCTTAACGAATACTACCACGTTCGAGTTCATGATTGCATACGTGTTCAACTCACCTACGGTGGTCACATTCGTGCGCTCGATGTTACGAGCCGACTTGATTACCTCCGTTACCGTAGCGGGCATTACGAATAATACCTTCTTACCGGCAATCTTAAGGTTGTTCAAAACCTCCACCATAGCCTTCGTCTTCGGAGCCTCAAACGTCAGAGCATCTAATACGACGATCTCACCGTTCTTGGCACGCGTGCTCAATGCACTACGACGAGCCAGTTGTTTCACTTTCTTATTCAGTTTAAAACTGTAGTCACGAGGAACGGGACCAAAAATGGTACCACCACCTACGCGTACCGGACTCTTCAAATCACCCGGACGAGCTCCGCCGCCACCTTTCTGACGACCTAACTTACGAGTAGAGTGAGCGTTCTCACTACGTTGTTTCGCCTTAGCGGTGCCTTGGCGATTGTCTGCTAAATATTGCTTAACGTCCAAGTAAATAGCGTGGTCGTTAGGCTCAATAGCGAAGATAGCATCATTGAGCTTGATCTTCTTACCGGTATTCTCACCGGCCATGTTCTTAATACTAAGTTCCATACCTCTTACTTGTTAATCGTTACAATAGAATTTTTAGCACCCGGTACACTACCCTTGACCATGATCAAGTTGTACTCAGGAATAACCTTTAATACCACCAGGTTCTGTGCCGTTACGCGGTCTTGACCCATGTGACCCGCCATGCGAGTACCCGGGAAGATACGACTAGGATAGGCGCAAGCACCTACCGAACCGGGAGCACGTAGACGATCGTCCTGACCGTGGGTAGATTGACCTACACCACCGAAACCATGACGCTTAACTACACCCTGGTAACCTTTACCTTTACTTGTGCCGATAACATCTACGAAACTTCCTTCTTCGAAGATCGTGACGTCAATCGTGTCACCTAACTTGACTTCTTGTTCGAATCCATCGAACTCTGCGAGGTGACGCATGGGTTGTACCCCAGCGGCTTTGAAGTGACCGGCCTCTGCCTTGTTCACGTGTTTCTCACCCTTGGGCATGAAACCTACTTGAACAGCAGCATAGCCATCCTTCTCCACGGTCTTGAGTTGCGTAACAACGCAAGGACCCGCCTCGATAACGGTGCATGGGATATTCTTACCATCAGCACCGAATACGGATGTCATTCCGATTTTTTTACCTAATAATCCTGCCATTTTTGTAATGGATTAATTGTTAATAATAGGTTGTTAATTTAGCTGCTCTCGCCGACGGGATTCCCCGGGATCTCCGGCCAGCCGGAATATCCGGTCTATCCGTCGGAAGCAACCCGTTAGTTATCAAACTTTGATCTCAACTTCTACGCCCGAGGCCAATTCCAGTTTCATCAAAGACTCTACCGTCTTGTTGTTCGAGTTGTAGATGTCAATGAGACGCTTGTAGCTGCTCAGCTCAAATTGCTCACGACTCTTCTTGTTAACGAACGTCGAACGGTTTACCGTAAAGATACGCTTGTGCGTAGGCAATGGAATAGGACCACTAACCACTGCACCCGTAGCCTTCACCGTCTTCACAATCTTCTCAGCGGACTTGTCCACCAGGTTGTGGTCAAACGATTTCAGTTTGATACGAATTTTTTGACTCATAATAAATTAGTTTTGTTTTGTTTTACAATAGCGCCGTACGCGGTGTGCAAAGAGTCATTTGCTTGCGCCTTACGCGTACGTACGCGTTAATTATATAAGGTGTTATACCAATTCTGCCTTTCCGCCGCACTCCGCCAGCACTTCCTTCGCAATCGAACTCGATACTACATCGTAGTGACTGAACTCCATGCTACTCGTGGCGCGACCCGAAGTAATCGTACGCAATGCCGTTACATAACCGAACATCTCGCTCAACGGCACCTTCGCCTTGATCACACGCGCACCCGTACGAGCGGTATCCATACCCTCTACTTGGCCACGACGTTTGTTCAAGTCGCCGATGACATCACCCATGTTCTCCTCCGGAGTCACTACCTCAATCTTCATGATAGGCTCCATGAGTACGGGTTTAGCCTTGACGCAAGCGTTCTTAAACGCCATCTGCGCACATACTTCGAAACTTAATTGATCACTATCTACCGGGTGGAAACTACCATCGATAACCGTTACCTTCAGTTTGTCCATCGGGAAACCGGCCAGCACACCCGTCTTCATTGCAGACTCAAAGCCCTTCTGAATTGCCGGGATATACTCCTTCGGAATATTACCACCCTTCACTTCGTTGATGAACTGCAATCCGGCTTCCGCCTCGGTGTCCGCAGGCTCTACGCGAACAATCATATCCGCGAACTTACCACGACCACCGGTCTGCTTCTTATATGTCTCACGCAACTCTACCGGAGCCGAAATAGCTTCGCGATAGGCCACCTGAGGCTTGCCTTGGTTGCACTCCACTTTGAACTCTCTACGCAAACGGTCAATGATGATCTCCAAGTGTAACTCACCCATACCCGAGATAACGGTTTGACCCGTCTGCTCGTCCGTCTTCACGGTGAACGTAGGATCCTCCTCAGCCAACTTGCTAAGGCCGATACCTAACTTATCCAAATCCGCTTGACTCTTAGGCTCTACCGAGATACCAATCACCGGTGCCGGGAACTCAATCGATTCCAACGTAATCGGATGATCCTCACTGCACAACGTGTCACCCGTACGGATATCCTTAAAACCTACACCCGCACCGATATCACCCGCGCAGATTACATCTACCGGATTCTGGTGATTCGAGTGCATCTGGAAAATACGGGAGATACGCTCTTTCTTACCCGAACGCGTGTTGTAGATATACGAACCGGCCTCTAACTTACCCGAGTAAACTCTGAAGTAGCACAGCCGACCTACATACGGGTCCGTAGCAATCTTAAACGCTAATGCGCAAAGAGGCTCGTCCTCATCAGGGTGACGCTCAATCGCCTTCTCCGTACGAGGATCCGTTCCCTCAATATTCGGGGTGTCCAACGGACTGGGAAGGTATGCGCATACCGCATCCAACATCGTCTGTACACCCTTGTTCTTAAAACTCGAACCGCAGATGACGGGGAAGATATGCAACCCTACCGTACCCTTACGGATTGCGTTACGGATCTCATCCTCCGTGATAGTGGAAGGATCGGAGAAATATTTCTCCATCAGTACATCATCAAACTCCGCACAAGCCTCTAACATCTTGTCGCGCCATTCTTGCGCGTCATTCACGAGGTCAGCCGGAATCGGTTCCTCCACATACTCACTACCCATCGTCTCGTCGTGCCAGATGATTGCTTTCATCTTAATCAGGTCCACAACC
>CALCGR010000023.1 GCA_937901025.1 uncultured Bacteroidales bacterium | reverse complement strand
AAGATCTCGGTAACCAAAAAGCAAACGTTACCGTCAATGGAATGTCTTTTGAAGTTAGTCTTGGTGAGACCGCTGCTGCTCCCGCTCCTGAAGTGAAAGCAGCTCCGGCCCCCGAAGTCAAGGCTGCCCCTGCACCGGAAGTGAAAGCTGCTCCCGCACCGGCTCCTGCCGCTGCTCCTGCTGCCGCACCGGCAAACGGAACGAAGGTTGTAAGCCCGCTGCCCGGCTCGATTATCAAAGTGCTGGTTAGTGAAGGTCAGGCCGTTAAGAAAGGCGACGTCTTGCTCACGCTCGAGTCCATGAAGATGGAGAACCCCGTAGAGGCAGAGCAAGAGGGTACTGTTAAACAAATCTGCGTTACTGCCGGTCAATCCGTTATGCAAGATGACGTACTTATCGTTTTAGGCTAAGCATATGGAGAGTTTATTGGCATTTTTTCAAACGTTCGGATTCCTTTCGATCACGTGGCAGCAAGGAGTGATGATTCTCGTCTCCTTCTTCCTCATGTACTTGGCTATCAAGAAAGAATTTGAACCGTTGCTTCTGCTCCCCATCGCCTTTGGTATGTTACTCACGAACTTGCCTAACGCCAATATGTTCCACACGGAGTTATGGGCGGCTTTCCTGGATGAGACGAGTCCCTACTATCATAGTTACGGGGCGATCCTCAAGGATGCCGGTCTGCTCGATGTGCTGTATATCGGTGTGAAGGCAGGATTATACCCTTGTTTGATTTTCATTGGTGTGGGTGCAATGACGGATTTCGGTCCGCTGATTGCCAACCCGAAGAGTCTGCTGCTGGGTGCAGCGGCGCAGTTAGGTATCTTCCTTACCTTCCTGATGGCCAACTCGATTGGTCCGCTGTTGGAGTCGTTTGGTTGCGATCCTGCGATGATAGCTCAATGGGGATTCACGGAAGCGCAAGCCGGTAGTATCGGTATCATTGGTGGTGCCGACGGACCGACGAGTATCTTCTTAACCTCTAAGTTAGCGCCGGAGTTATTAGGTCCTATTGCTATTGCGGCTTATTCGTATATGGCGTTAGTACCGGTGATTCAACCGCCTATTATGCGTCTACTGACCACGGAGAAAGAGCGTGCAATCAAGATGAAGCAGTTGCGTCAAGTGAGCAAGACGGAGAAGATCGTCTTCCCTATCGTCATCACCGCCATCGTAGCGCTTATCCTTCCGGATGCCGCTCCGCTGATTGGCTGTTTGATGCTGGGTAACTTGATGAAGGAGTGTGGTGTAGTTGACCGTTTGAGCAAAACGGCTCAAAACGAGCTCATGAATATCGTGGTTATCTTCCTCGGTCTGAGTGTAGGTGCTACGGCTACCGCATCGTCTTTCCTCAATGTGCAGACCATCCTCATCCTTGTGATGGGTATCATCGCGTTCAGTTGTGGTACTGCGGGTGGTGTGCTGCTGGCTAAGATAATGAACCTGTTTACCAAAGATAAGATCAATCCGCTGATTGGTTCCGCCGGTGTGAGTGCCGTTCCGATGGCTGCTCGTGTAAGCCAGATGGAAGGTCAGAAAGCCGATCCCCGTAACTACTTGCTCATGCACGCCATGGGTCCGAACGTAGCCGGTGTGATTGGTTCTGCTGTAGCAGCCGGTATCTTATTGTCGATGTTAGGATGACCTATAAGATTGTCACATTAGGTTGTAAACTCAACTTTGCCGAGAGTTCTGCTCTCGGCAAAGTTTTACTTGAGCACGGCCATACGAAGGCCAAGGCCGGCGAGCAGGCGGATGTGGTGATTGTGAACACCTGCTCGGTGACGGACACCGCCGACCAAAAAGACAGACAGGCTATTCATCGCCTGAAAAGGGAGAATCCCGGTGCATGGATGATTGTGACCGGTTGTTATGCAGCCCTTCAACCTCAGCAGATTGCCTCGATGATGGAGGTTAATCATGTGATACCTAAAGACCTTAACACGTTTCATCCCGCATATTCAAGGGATGACCGAACCCGTTGTTTTTTGAAGATTCAGGATGGGTGCAATTATTTCTGCACCTATTGTACTATACCGCTTGCGCGCGGGCGTTCGCGCAATGGCTCTATTGCCTCTATTGTAGCGCAAGCCAAGGAGGCACTCCAACAAGGTGCCAAGGAGATTGTGCTCACCGGTGTTAATATCGGCGACTTCGGCCGCTCCACCAACGAGACGTTCCTAGACTTACTAAAGAGTCTGGACACCCTACTCCCCTCCTCCTCTACTCCCCTACCCCAATATAGGATCAGGATCTCCTCTTGCGAGCCTAACCTGCTGACGGACGAGATCATTGATTTTGTAGCGAAGAGTAAGCATTTCACCCCGCATTTCCATATCCCGTTGCAGTCGGGTTCGGACGAGATGCTAAAGATTATGCACCGTCATTACGATACGGCTTTGTTTACGGAGCGGATTGAACACATACGCAAGGTGATGCCCGATGCGTTTATAGGCGTGGATTGTATGGTGGGCGTGCGCGGCGAGACAGAAGACCGGTGGAACGAGTATGTGAACTATATCTCTACCCTACCCGTTTCGCAACTACATGTGTTTACCTATTCGGAGCGGGCGAATACGCGGATGCTGACGATGGACTTGCCCGTTATCCCGATGAACGAGCGTCATCGTCGCAGTGAGGTCTTGCACCGCATCAGCGAGAACAAACTAAAAGCGTTTTATGAGGCTCACAAAGGGCTATCAGCCACCGTGTTGTGGGAGGGAAAGAAACAGGATGGTCTGATGTACGGCTTTACTGAGAACTATATCAAGGTCAGCCGTCCCTATGACAAAGCGAGAGTCAATACCTTTGAAACAATAACCATCTAAAATATAAACTATTATGACTAAGATTCAACCCTTATTAGACCGTGTGGTAGTACGCCCCACGGCTGCAGAAGAGAAGACCGTAGGAGGGATTATCATTCCGGATACGGCACAAGAGAAGCCGCTGCGCGGTGAAGTGATTGCTGTCGGCAAAGGCACCAAGGACGAGGAGATGATCCTCAAAGCGGGTGACCAAGTGCTGTATGGCAAGTTCGCCGGCAACGAAGTAGAAATCGATAACGAGAAACTCATCATCATGCGTCAGTCGGATGTACTGGCCATCTTAAACTAATATAACTATGGCAAAAGATATTTCGTATAACATTGAGGCGCGGGATGCCCTCAAGCGTGGTGTAGACCAATTAGCAAATGCAGTAAAGGTGACGTTAGGTCCTAAGGGACGCAATGTTATCATTGACCAGAAATACGGTGCTCCGCACATCACCAAGGACGGTGTGACGGTAGCCAAAGCGATTGAACTCAAAGAGGCTGCCGAGAACCTCGGTGCCCAACTGGTGAAGGAAGTAGCGTCCAAGACCGGTGACCAAGCCGGTGATGGTACCACGACCGCTACCGTACTCGCACAATCGATTATCAGCGTAGGACTCAAGAACGTGACTGCCGGTGCCAATCCCATGGCCCTCAAGCGCGGTATTGACAAAGCCGTTAGTGCGGTGGTCGAGAATATCAAAGCGCAAAGCGAAGTGGTTGGAAATGATTTCGATAAGATTGAGCAAGTGGCTACTATCTCCGCTAACAACGATGCCGAAATCGGCAAACTCATTGCGGATGCGATGCGTAAGGTCAGCAAGGACGGCGTCATCACCATCGGCGAAGCCAAGGGTATGGATACCACCATCGATGTGGTACAAGGGATGCAGTTTGACCGCGGTTATATCAGCCCGTATTTCGTAACGAATACCGAGACGATGGAAGCCGAGATGGACAAGCCTTATATCCTCATTCACGATAAGAAAATCAGTAACCTCAAGGAACTCCTTCCCGTCCTGGAACCCGCCGTACAAAGCGGTCGTCCGATGCTTATTATTGCCGAGGATGTAGATAGCGAAGCGTTGACAACGCTGGTAGTTAACCGCCTTCGTGCCCAACTGAAGATTTGTGCAGTCAAGGCTCCCGGCTTTGGTGACCGCAGAAAAGAGATGTTGGAGGACATTGCCATCCTCACCGGCGGAACGGTTATCAGCGAGGAGAAAGGTATTAAGTTAGAGAGCGCAACGTTGGAGATGCTCGGTACGGCAGAGAATGTATCGGTCAGCAAGGATAACACGACGATTGTGAATGGTGCCGGCGACAAGATGGCGATTGCCAATCGTATCAGTCAGATCAAGGCCCAGATCACTGCCACCAAGTCCTCTTACGACAAAGAGAAGCTGCAGGAGCGTCTGGCTAAACTCGCCGGTGGCGTAGCGCAACTCAATGTAGGTGCTGCCTCCGAGGTAGAGATGAAGGAGAAAAAAGACCGCGTAGACGATGCCCTCAGTGCTACCCGCGCTGCTATTGAGGAAGGTATCGTTCCCGGTGGCGGTGTAGCGTATATTCGTGCCCAAGAGGCACTCGTTAACCTCAAAGGAGAGAACGAGGACGAACAGACGGGTATCGATATCATCCGTCGCGCCATTGAGGAGCCGCTTCGTCAGATTGTGAACAACGCCGGTCTGGAAGGTGCTGTGGTAGTGGATAAGGTACGCAGCGGCAAGGCGGACTTTGGTTACAATGCCCGCAAGGACGCCTATGAGAACCTCAAGGCGGCCGGTGTTGTCGATCCTGCCAAAGTAGCCCGCGTAGCCTTAGAGAACGCGGCAAGCATTGCCGGGATGTTCCTGACTACCGAGTGCGTCATCACCGATATTAAAGAAGACACGCCCGCACCTGCGATGCCCGCAGGAAACATGGCCGGAATGATGTAAAATGAACAGGTATTCATTCAAAGTACAATATCAAGAGATTGACGCCGAGCGTAAGTTACGCTTGCATGCCTTACAGAATCACATCCTCTCCGTGGCAGGTTTAGCCGCGGATGAGGGCGGATTCGGTATTCGGTACCTCTATCCTAAAGGATTGACGTGGATCATTACCAATATGAGCCTCGAGATGCAGTCGATGCCTACGGCGGGGGATGAGTTGACGATAGAGACCTGGGTCGAACAGAACCAGCACATGCTCTCCGTCCGCAATTATAAGATATACAAGGAGGGGGCTTTGATTGGTCGCGCCAAAACCGTATGGGCGGTATTGGACTTGAAAGAGCGGGCGATTGTGAATATCTTTGGCGAAGCGCCGTTCCGGGGTGTGGAAGAGCCTGTCTCGCTCGAGATGGCAAGACAGCCCCGGATGGTACCAATCAATGCCGGACTCACCCATCCCCACAAAATCGAATATGGGGATGTGGATTATAATAACCACTGTAATTCCTGCAAATATACGGAACTCATGCTCAATGCCCTCAAACCGGCATGGTTGAGTCAGGGTTTCCGTTTTGACATCAAATACGCGAAAGAGATTTACTTGGGTGACACCCTCTTTACGCTGGTAGAAGAGACCGCCGATGGGGTTCGCTATCAGCAGAAAGATGCGGAAGGCACTATCCTTTGTTCAGCAAGGATAGAAAAAAAATGTTGATAACTTTTCTTTTTGGACAACTTTTGTTTGTTTATAAAAATGTAACCGCTTATCATTAAGTTGGTTACATTTTTGTTTTGGAAACTTTCTGAAAAATGTTGATAACTTTTTTTGCAAAAAAAGTCAACAAAATATTTGCACATATCAAAAAAAAGTTGTAATTTTGCATCCCATTTCAAAAAAAATAAAAATAAAACTTAATACTTATGGAAAAGAAAACGTATACACAAGCTGAAGCCGAGGAAGCGTCGAGAGAGTACTTCCACGGCGACGAATTAGCAGCTCGTGTTTGGGCCACCAAGTATGCCTTGAAAGACAGTTTTGGTAACCTATACGAACGCACTCCCGATGACATGCACCATCGCTTAGCCTCGGAGATCGCTCGTATTGAGAGTAAGTACAAGAACCCCTTGTCGGAGCCCGAACTATTCGAGTTGATGAGAGATTTCCGTTATATCGTACCGCAAGGTAGTCCGATGACGGGAATAGGTAATAACTTCCAAGTAGCGAGTCTGAGTAACTGTTTCGTTATCGGTCAAGATGGCGAAAGCGACAGTTACGGCGCTATTATCCAGATTGACGAGGAGCAAGTGCAGCTCATGAAACGTCGCGGAGGCGTAGGTCATGACCTCAGTCACATCCGTCCTCACGGCAGTCCGGTGAAGAACTCCGCTTTGACGAGTACGGGTCTGGTGCCCTTTATGGAGCGCTATTCGAACTCCACGCGCGAGGTAGCGCAGGACGGTCGTCGCGGTGCGCTGATGCTCTCCGTTAGTATCAAGCACCCCGATAGCGAGGCGTTCATTGATGCTAAGATGGAGCAAGGTAAGGTAACGGGCGCGAACGTGAGCGTGAAGATTGATGACGATTTTATGAAATGCGCCATCGAGGGTGTGCCTTACACGCAGCAATACCCTATCGCCAGCACGAATCCTAAATTTAAAAAGGAGATTGACGCGCAGGCGTTATGGAAGAAGATTATCCACAATGCTTGGAAGTCCGCCGAACCCGGTGTGCTGTTCTGGGATACGATCATTCGCGAGAGTGTACCCGACTGCTATGCCGACCTAGGTTATCGGACGGTGAGCACCAACCCCTGCGGTGAGATTCCGCTCTGCCCTTACGATAGTTGCCGATTGCTGGCTATCAACTTGTATAGTTACGTGAAGAACCCCTTCACACCGCAGGCAGAGTTTGATTTCGAACTCTTCCGCAAGCATATTATGGTAGCGCAACGTATCATGGACGATATCATCGACCTCGAGATGGAGAAGATTGATAAGATCCTGCTGAAGATCGCCTCCGACCCGGAGAGCGATACCATCAAGCGTACGGAGCGTGAACTTTGGGAGAAGATCATGAAGAAGACCGTTCAAGGTCGTCGTACGGGTGTAGGTACCACGGCGGAAGGCGATATGCTCGCCGCGATGGGTCTGCGTTACGGTTCGCCGGAAGCGATTGCTTTCTCGGTAGAAGTGCACAAGAACTTAGCTTTAGCTGCTTATCGCAGTAGCGTGAATATGGCCAAGGAGCGTGGCGCCTTCGACGTATATGACAGCAAGCGCGAGGAGAACAATCCTTATATCATGCGTATTAAAGAGGCGGATCCCGCCTTGTACGAGGAGATGAAACAATATGGCCGTCGTAATATCGCTTGTCTGACGGTGGCTCCTACGGGAACAACGTCTATCATGACGCAGACCACGAGCGGTATTGAACCCGTCTTCCAACCCGTGTATAAGCGTCGTCGTAAGGTGAACCCGAACGATAAGAACGTACACGTAGATCTCGTGAACGAGGATGGCGACAGTTTTGAGGAATATATCGTCTTCCACCATAAGTTCATCACGTGGATGAATGCCAATGGTCACCCCTATGATCCTAACCATCGCTATACGACGGAGGAAGTGGAAGCCTTGGTAGCCGAGTCTCCTTACTATCATGCTACGGCAGGAGATGTAGACTGGCTGGCGAAGGTGCAGATGCAAGGGGCTATTCAGAAATGGGTAGACCACTCTATCTCGGTGACCATCAATCTGCCGACGGATGTAACCGAAGAACTCGTAGGCAAGCTCTACGAAGAGGCTTGGCGTTGCGGCTGTAAGGGTTGTACCGTTTACCGCGAAGGTAGCCGCACGGGTGTGCTGGAGACCTTGAAGAAAGACGAGAAGAAAGACGAGAAGAAGGATGAGAAGGACGAGAAGACCTGCGTATGCTACGACAACCGCGTTCAGAAACGTCCGACGGAACTGGATTGCGATGTGGTTCGTTTCCAGAACAATAAGGATAAGTGGATTGCCTTTGTAGGTCTGTTGGACGGCCGTCCTTACGAGATCTTCACCGGTCTGGCGGATGACGAGGATGGTATCTTGCTGCCTAAGTCCGTGACGACAGGTAAGATCATCAAGTCTCGTGACGAGGCTACGGGTCAGAGCCGTTACGACTTCCAGTTCGTCAACACCCACGGTTATAAGACCACCGTGGAAGGACTGAGCTATAAGTTCGATAAGGAGTTCTGGAACTATGCCAAACTGATTTCCGGCGTGTTGCGTTACGGTATGCCGATTGACCAAGTCATCAAGATGATTGGTGGTCTGCAGATGGATAGCGAGACGATTAACTCCTGGAAAGTAGGTGTAGAGCGTGCGTTAAAGAAGTATATCCAAGACGGGACTATCGTTCAAGGTCAAGTCTGCCCGAACTGCGGTCAGCCGCTTATTTACGAGGAAGGCTGCATGCACTGCCGTGAATGCGGTTATTCCAAGTGCGGGGGATAAAAAAAAAGCGGCTTTCGAGCCGCTTTTTTTTTGTTTAGTTGGTTTAGAAGCCCAGAACGTTGTAGGTTCTGTTGTCGCGGATAATCATGATTTGACCATTAACGATAGCTTTCTTAGCCACCTTGTTAGCCTTCGGGTTGTTGATGCGAGTAGGCGAAGTCTCGAAGGTTGCCCAGTCCCAATTGGCAGGTTGAAGTTCCCACTTTTTGGGATCTTTAGTACCATATAAGAACCAATCGCCCATAGCGCGACCACTAACGGTACCACCTTTGACAGCCGTTGTAGGCAGGTTATAGCAGAAGATTTCAATTTCTTGGTCATTACTCATAAGATAAATTCCGCGAGTACCGTCAATGCCGGTAATTACCTCATTCTCCAACACGAGAATGACCTTCTTTTTGTCTGCGGTAGGAGCACCGGCAGCCACGAGTTCTGCCAAGGTATAAGCAGGAATCAAAGTGTAGGTCTTGCTTGCTTGCTCACTCTCTTTACCATCTTTCTTAGCAACAGCGTAGATAGTGGTCGTTTCGGTGAGTTCGATAGGCTCGGTGTACTTGATAGCATTCATGCTGGTAACTTCCTCGTTGAGAGCATAGAAGATTTCAGCACCTTCAGTCTCACAAGTGAGAGTTACCTCAACAGAGCCATCAAAATCAGTATCAGTCGGAGTGAAAGCAGGAGCAGCTACGATACCTTCTTCTAATTCAGCGTTCACACCATAGAGGACGAAACGATGATCACTTTTAGCAGTGAAGGTAATGGTAGTAGCACCCTTAGGATCGAACGAGAAATAGTAGTCAGCCGGGTCACCTGCCAAAGTGAAAGTTGTGCCAGTACCGGCAATACCGGCATCAGGAACCACGTCAAAGATGGTTCCATTAACATCCATCGTGGTGGGTTTGCCCGTCCAAGCAACAGCGTGGAAGTGCAGGGTCTTGGTAGCAGCAGGAATCGTAATCACGCAAGATCCGTCAACAGAACCGGTACCGCATTTAATAGCTTTCACGGTATCGCCCTCAGCAACAACGACTTTAGCTAATGTTGCTTTTGATCCACCTTCTTCAGTAAATTCTACATTGCTGGTATAGATGGTAGCGTACTCGGGCAGAACCTTCTCGACTACTGTCAATGCATATTGAGCCTCTTTCGTAACTTCACCTTCGGTGTAAGAAACGGTAACGGTTTGGTCGCCCGGGGTCGTCATATCATAACCGGTGTAGGAAGCGAGTTCGGTTACATCCTTCGTGGATTCGTCGTCATAGTTAGCCGTTACCTTTCCGTTGTACTTGAACTCTTTGTTGAGATAGAGCGTATCCTTATCAAGAGAGAGAGTAATGCTAACTAAGTCAGCCTCGGAAACGGGAGCGGAATAAGTGAGGGCATCCCAGCCGCCGTCCCATTTTTGCAACTCAGGAACGCCATTATAGAGAATCCACTCTGCTTTGATGGTACCGGAAATCGTTCCGCCTACTTCCCATCCTTTAGGAAGAACAGCATTAGCATACAATTCAACCAAAGTACCCTTTACATCCGTGAAGATACCTTTTTGGTTCGTTGAAAGAATAGAGTCAATACGTACATCCGTGAGGGTAACGGTTACATTTGCAGTCGTCGATTTAGCAGGGAATTTCGTTACCAACTCTTCCAAAGAAGCGAAGACGGTCTTGGTGAAGGTCTTCTCAGTAACTTCACTTGCCTTACCTCCCTTTATAGCAATAGCCTTAACAGTAGTAGTTTCCGTCAAAGTGAACGGAGCCTCATACTTCGTAGAAGCAGCAGTAGGATCAGAGCCATCGAGGGTGTAATAGATTTCAGCACCTTCGGTCTCGCAAGAAATAGAAACTTCCACAGACTCATCGAACTCCGTCGATTTTGCCGAGATAACAGGAGCAGCAATGACACCTTCTTGCAATTCAGCATTCACGCCAAAGAGGACGCCACGCTTACCTGTAGGTAATGTAAAGGTGAGTGTAACTTCTGTGTTATTATTGGTCTCAATGGCAAAGTAATCGTTTTCTACAGGATCATTCTGCAATGTGAAGGGAGAATTACCGGAAACACCGGCATCAGCAACGGCATTAATTTTAACATCCTTTGTTAAACCACTAATTGTCCATTCGCAAGCCTCACCATTCCAAGCAGCAGCGTGAATATGTAATGTTTTCGTGCCAGCAGGAACGGTAATCTTTACAGGAGTATTTTTAGCAATCTTCAATGCGCCATACTTCACTTGATCAATAATAACCGTATCCTTACCAAGTGTTACATTGCTTGTATAGATATAAGCATATTCAGACAGAGGAGCGGGTTCGTTTACCTTAATACCCGTGATGGTAGTATCGGCACTAGTCAGGTCTTTATAAGAAGCAACGAGCGTAACCGAAGCATTATCCGAAGCCTCTTCAAAAGTTTCGGGATCAATTGACCAAGCAATACCTTTCGTGATTTGAGAAGTGGAGTCGTGTTTCACCGTTTTGGTGTAGATACCCCAAACTTCCAAACCGTCAGTGTCAAATGCTTCCCCTACTTCGTATTCCATCTTCGTAGCCTTACCTTTGATAACGAGACTATCTAAGGTAGCAGGAGTGGGAGTAGCAGAGTCCTTTTTGTAAAGATAAACAGGATTTTGACCACTAGCATAACAAGCAAACATTCCATTAGGATTATACCTAAGCAACGTTCGGGAAGCATGCGGTTGTAAATTTATTACAGCGGCACTACCTTCAGAGAAAGTAATAGTTGCTGTAGTAAGATCTGCTATCACGCGGCAGTAGTTGTTGTTTCCAGAAGAGGCAGAAGCGAGATAACCATTATTACCTGCATAATTGTCGGTATAAAACGTCCAAGCACCCGATTCGCCTCCCAAGGTTAATGTCAAAATACCTGATTCTTCGGCAACCTCAATAGCGGATTCACTAACTGTGGCAGAAACTTTCTTGCGGTTATTGGCGTTGCTTTCAGTAGCCATACAATAAACATCGCCATCAACTCCATTCGCGATAATATAGTGCTCTCCAGCAACTAAATCATCAGTAGAAGTACAAAGTTTGTAGGTTCCATCTACCGCCCACGTCATTGCGCTCATTAGAGCGGCAGCAAGAAAAAGAAATGTTTTTTTCATAAAAGAAAAATTTAGTTTGTTAATAATAAAGTTTATTTATCATCTTCCTCTATCGGGATGACACCCGTAGGGTGATGAATAGTATAATTAGTCATTGATTGGTTAGCCGTGAACCCTACTCCGTTGATTATCGATCGCGCCTTGGTGATGACAATCGTAGAGTCAGAGTAAATCTTTTCTTGATCTTGGTCCCAATATAAATCCGGCGTATCGAACTGCTCATTATCCCGATTGACCGCGTGCACATTGTCTTTCAGATGCCACACGTGCGACTGGTCATTATAATGCGCATAATCTGCTTTAATGGTCTCTTCAATAGCCAAACTATCGTTGAACTTCTCCAAATAAATCCCTTTCGGGAACTCCCAATAAGGCGGTTGGGCTTTGTCATAAATCAGCCATTTAGAAGCCGTGATCCGATAGCGCGTGATACCCGAATCCGAGATAAGGGTCGTTACCTCATCGGAGTTAAGCACAGGAATAAGACTTCGGTCTTGTACGGCTGCCGTCCGCAACTTGACATCCCGATGGGAGCAAGCTGCGAGCAGCAAAAAGACCGCACACAATAATATATTAGTCTTTCTTCGCACGAACAGAAGTCGTTTCGTTAATCCAACCACCGACTACGAAAGTACCGCTACCAAACTCACCCGGGAGGTCAAACAATTCCTCCTTAGAGGGGAAGTACTTGCTGTAAGTGGCAATCAGTTTATTGGCATCATCCGCAATCGACGGATCCACTTGTTTCGCCGTTTGGAACTTATCCACCGCTGCCCAGAACACGGTCTTATTCAAGATAGCCGCCTTAGCAGCAGGATAATCCGGTGTTTGGTAAGGTTGAGCGGCTGCATAGCACATACCTATGATGATATAGCAACGACCTTTTTGTTTGGGATTGCTGTTCATCGAACGATTAGCAAATGCACGAGCATCCGCATAACGATGTAACTTATCCATCATCACATAAGCAATACGATATTGCAAGTCAGCGCGAACCTCATCCGCATCCTCATCCTCGTCGTTAATCAAACTAATCGCTTGTTGATAATAATCAACAGCCTCCGTATAATTGCCTTTCTTCAGGGACATCGAACCGCAACCGGAAGCGGACTCGGTAGTAGGTTGCAGTTTATGGGCAGCCTCAGCAGCAGCGAAATAAATTTCCGACTCCGTGCAATTCACACGACGATAGAGTTTCATAAGCTTGAGCATGTCTTCCAAGTACTGGCCATTGGTATTCACATAATTAGCGTATAGCTCGTCGAGTTTATCGCAACTGGCAGCACCAGAAAGAGCGAACATATTATCCACATACTCTTTCAGATTAGCCGCATCCGTAGCATTCTTCGAAGCAGGGTTATCCCAAATAGCTTGAAGAATCGGACTAACCAACGAATAATCGGCAAGATATTGTGCGCCATACTTAGCGGGATCAGCCTTATACAAGTCGTTCGACACTTCCATAAACTTCTGTAGTACATTGAGTTGCGACTTATCACCCATCGTGTTGATGCTCTCTTTGAACCAGTTATAAGCGTCTAACTTCAACGGATCTTCCGGATAGAACTTGCAATAATCCAAAGCCTTTTGACCTAAGATATATGCGGTGGGATACTTAGGATCATCACCAAAGTATTTGATTCGTTTGTCGTGCATCTGGAGAACCATCTTACGGACCGCTTCCTTCTCCTCTTCGGTGGAAGCATTGTTGTATTTCCACTCTAAGATTTGACTACCACGGCTATAGATAGCCTTATTGGCATTCGGGCAAGTGTTGTACACCTCTAACCAAGGACCATAAGCATCCTCGTAAGCCTTGTTCTTGGCACTCTCTACAAACAAAGAGATATTGACAAGACACTCCTCCGTAATCTCAGGAGTCTCATCTTCAGTAACGACAGGAGCCGGAGCGGGTTCGGGCTCAGTAACTTTCTTTGGCTTCTTAGCGCAAGCCAATGCGGGAATAGCAACACAAAGTGCTAATGCAATGATTGATTTTTCCATTTTGTCATTAGTTTTTAGTTATTAGTTTTAGTTTTTATAGTCTGCGTTTGAAGAACCAGTTCTCGCAAATAGAGGCATTGATGGTGAGTTTGAGTTCATTCTCCTCGAGGAAACTCTTTGATCCTCGATGCGTATATTCCACCGACGCATTAAAGATCGTTCCGGCGTTTCTCAGCGGTAATCCGATACCGATGGATGCCGTGATATCCTTCATCCCATTCATCGCAGCCGACTCAAAATAGTTATCCGCTATCTTACACCCTACTCTCCATAGCATGCGGTCGGCATACCGCTGACTCATCGGGTTATGACGATACTCGATACCCATCGAATAACGATTGCGATCCCTCAAGGTTCCTCGCTCGCCCATATACAAAGCCGTTGACATACACTCCCGCTCATAATCGAAACACAGCGTCAACCGTTTCTGCCACGTATAACTGGCTCCTGCCCCAAACACATACGGCATCTCAAACCCGTCCGTCACCGGATCGCCTATCGTGTCTAGCAGCGAAGACTCTACTACTAAATATTCACTCTTCATTCGCTGTCTATTTTCAAATATTCCGCCTACTGCGAAAGCGTGATCTCCGAAATCGTGGAAGAGCTGCAAGCCGTAACGGAAACGGAAACTATTCACCCGCATATAGGCAATCTGTGAGATAGGGGTCAGGCCCGCTTGAGTAAAAGTGATGGAACGGGCATTCGTGCTTTCGCCAAACATATAATACATATTCGCCCCCAACGCTACCCAATCGCAAATATTAAAACTCAATCCTAAGAACACTTCACTGATTCCCCCCTCACCCGTATAAGCGGCAATGGGCGTATAATCCGGAACCAAACCCGAATCATCCGGCACCAGGATATTATAACCGACCACCGAGAAGGGCATCACTCCCGCCGCCATCGCAATATGCTGACGCCATATTGGGAACTGCACTGCCAAGTACTCCAGGTTACCCGTACCGCGATTGCGTTTCCCATTGGCATCCTGATAACGATCCCATCCTACACTGGCCGCTACATCGAACATAAACGTCATACTATCGCACGCCGTATAACTGGCGGGTTGCGTCGAACAAATGACCTTATTGCTACGCATACCGATACCCACACTGCCTAAACCCCGATAGGTATTCGGAACATTAGCATCTAACAATCCATACCCGTATCTCGAGAACGGGGAAGAGGTCATGTTCTGGGCACTCAAACCCACAGCCAACATCAGACCTAATAATATATACGCGCGCCTACGCATGAGTGTTGTACTTTAATATGGCATTCAATCCCAATAACACCAAGTGTTTCTGCTCTGAAGCCGAATCAATATATTTGCTTATATACGGACTATTACCTCCGGTAAGGATGGTCCTAAACGATTCCCCTCGTTCCGTCAAAGTCCGCATATATCCTTTTACTTCAAAAATTATGCCACGAATCACTCCGGCCGCAATCGCATCGTGGGTATTCTTGCCTAACAGCGGTATCAAATCCTCCGGTTCTACCTCTACATACGGCAATTTCTTCGTCATCTGTTTCAATATCGAAAACCGCATCTTCAATCCCGGAGCGATATTCCCACCAATAAAAGCATTATCCTTCGTCACCACATCGTATGTAATCGCCGAACCCACATCAATAATCAGTACGTTCTCCCTCGGAAAGAGCTGCGCTCCGCCTACCGCTGCCGCCAACCGGTCCTGCCCCAACGTCTGCGGAGTGTCGTACGCATTGGTAATCGGCACGGGCGTGGTATGGTCAAACAGCACAAAGTGCTTCGCCCTACGATGCAGGATATTAATCACTGCCGGATCAATATTCGCTACCGAGGCAATAATGGCATCCTCAATCGGGTATAACGAGAACAAACGCTCTACGTCCGTTGACGTAAACTCCTTGTAGATGATGTGCTTGATCAACTTGTCGTTATCAAACACCGCTACCTTCGTCCTCGAGTTTCCTTGATCAATACACAGATTCATTAGTCCGTCGCCATCGCCGTATAGAGGAAACGCTTAATACTCTTCTTCGGCGTTTTCTCAAACTCGTGTGGATATAGTTTAATTTTCGTTATCTGCTCGTACGCGGCCAGTTCATTATTCAACGCCTTACGGTTCTCCTCCATCGCCGCCTCCAATTCCGTAGGCGTCATTTGACCTGCTACCTCATAATCCGGACATACCAACGCTACCAGATGGTCCTCATGCTGAATCACCAACGACTCCATCACATAGGGCATGTTATTGAGTTTCGCCTCAATCTCCTCCGGATAGATATTCTGTCCGTTCGGACCTAAGAGCATCGTCTTATTACGCCCCTTGATGAAGATAAACCCATCCTCGTCTATATACCCCAAGTCACCGGTCTTCAACCAACCGTCCTTGGTTAGCACCTCATGCGTAGCCGCTGCGTTCTTATAATAGCCAAGCATCACGTGTTCGCCACGAACCCATAACTCACCTACTCCTTCATCGTTAGGGTCAACAACCTTAATCTCCATTCCTTTGAGAACCTTACCGCAAGAAAAAGGTTTATATCCGCTATCCGAAGCTGTGAACGAAATGAGAGGAGCGCACTCGGTCATACCATAACCAACCGCAAAGGGGAATTTAATGCGCATTAAAAACTCTTCTACCTCTGCGTTCAAGGGAGCACCACCAATAATAAATTGCCAGAAATTACCACCAAAAGCATCATACAACTGTTGGCGAATCTTTCTCATAATAGCGTCCGACAGGAACGGCACCTTCAAAGCCCAACGAACGGAAGGTTTGGATATTTGAGGTACAATCAATTTCTTATATATTTTTTCCAAGATAAGTGGCACCGCAATGATGTTTGTCGGCTTTACCTCGGCGAAAGCCTGTAACAGAATCTTAGGAGCCGGCGTTCGTCCGACGAGGAAAGTATGACCACCATAAGCAAGGACACCTAAGAAATCGACTGCACAGCCATAAGCATGAGCCAAAGGTAAGAAAGCCACATGGCGAGCATCCGTACTCATTCCGTTAACAGCTTCTCCAATGGCATGGAAACTGAGAATATTACCAACCAAAGCATTACAAGGCGTAACCACACCTTTACTAAAGCCGGTAGTACCGGAAGTATAGTTGATGGAAGCGACCTCTGCATTAGAACGCTTATTATAATGAACATCTTTTTTAGAGAAGCCCTTTGGATAAACTTTTTTGAAAAGCTCTTGCATGTCGACGAAGTTGACATTCAGTTTCTGGAGTCGCGATGCCAAAACGTGGTAATCGGAAAGCGAATAGACAGCCTTGATCTTTTTCATCTCCTCAATATCCAGTCCTTCCCATATAACATCAGAGATAAAGAGCAGTTTAGCATCCGAGTGATTGATAATATGCAATGCATCATTTGCTTTGAAGTCTTGTAAGATAGGTACCACAATAGCGCCATAGGTCACTGTAGCCATATAAGTCGCCACCCAATTACTATTGTTTTTACCCATGATAGCAACCTTATCGTCCTTTTTTAAACCTGCTAATTTGAAGACTTCGTGTATGATAGCTACACGCTCTGCCAATTGCTGATACGTGAGCGTCACGGACGTACCATAATCCGTAACGGCAGGCAAGTCCCAGTGCTCCTTGAAGGAGCGCTCAAACATCTTAATGAAATTATCTTGATCTGAGGTTAACATATCAAATTTGGGTATATAAGTAACGTTTAATACTCTTCTTCGGCGTCTTTTCGAACTCGTGCGGATAAAGTTTAATCGCGGATAACTGCTCGTACGAAGCCAATAGACTATTCACTTGCTTACGATTTTCCTCCATCGTGGCCTCTAAATCCGCCTTGCTCATATTCGCAGCATCCACCGTCTCAAAGTCCGGACAAACCAATGCCACTAAGTTATGATCTTGCTCTATCACCAACGACTCCATCACGTAGGGCATGTTATTGAGCTTTGCCTCAATCTCCTCAGGATAGATATTCTGTCCGCTCGGCCCTAGAAGCATCGTCTTATTACGCCCTTTGATAAAGATATAACCATCTTTATCTATATATCCTAAGTCACCGGTCTTTAACCACCCGTCCGAAGTAAACACTTCATTGGTAGCCTCTTGGTTCTTATAGTAGCAAGCCATCACATGCTCGCCCCGTACCAGCAACTCCCCTACGCCTTCCTTATTCACATTAGCCAGTTTCACCTCCATCAATCCTTCCAACACCTTACCACACGATCCCTCGCGGAACTCATCCCAACGACTGTACGTGATCAGCGGCGCGCACTCGGTCATACCATAACCTACCGTATACGGGAAACCAATCTTCTTCAGGAACGCTTCTACATCTGCATTCATCGGGGCTCCGCCGACGATAACCTCATTAAACTCCCCACCAAAAGCATCCACCAACTGCTCTCTAATCTTTCCAATCAGCACATCATCAATCAGCGGCAGTTTAAGTGCCAGATTAACGGAGGACTTCTTGAGGAACGGCAAGATACGCTTTTGGTAAATCTTCTCTAAGATAAGCGGTACGGTAAAGATACAAGTCGGCTTCACCTCTTTAAACGCCTCCAATAGTACACGGGGCGAAGGAGTCTTACCTAAGAAATACGCATGCGCTCCAACGCAGAACGACGTCAGGAAATCAAACGCACACCCGAACGCGTGCGCCAGCGGAAGGAACACCACTTGCCTACTCCCCTTGTAAATCGCCTTATGCTCAATACAGAACTTCACATTCCCCGCCAACGCATTGAGACGAGTCACTACGCCCTTACTGAATCCCGTCGTTCCCGACGTATAGTTGATGGATGCGGTACAATAGTTATCGCGCTCCGCATAATGAATCTTCTCCGGCGTAATACCTCCCGGATATTTCGTGAAGAATAACGTATCTATCACCTCCGGACGGATATCCTCCTTCGTAAAGAACGTACTCCTTACCGATAACGGCTCACGCGAAGCCAGCGACAAGACAGCCTCCACATGCTCCATCTGGTCAATATCCAGGGTCTCGTACAACACATCCGTCACAAAGAATAAGCGCGATTCCGAGTGATTGAGAATATGCAATGTATCATTCGGCCTAAAGTCTTGCAAGATAGGAACCACGACCGCGCCATACGTAATAATAGCCAAATAGGTGGTTACCCAGGAACTGTTGTTACGCCCCATAATAGCCACCTTATCGTCCTCCTTGATACCGCATCGCTCAAGAAGAATATGAATACGCTCAATCTCTTGCGCTACATTCTGATACTTGAGCGAGACGGAGGTACCATAATCCGAGAAGGCCACCATCGACCAGTTCTCGATAATGGACGACTCAATCGTTTTTATGAAATTCTCTTTAACCATTTATTGCTCTACTAACGGGAAATCTACAACACTATCAATCGTATCAGCCGCCACGGGCATCACCGAATAAATCGAGTCCACCACAAACTGACTGTTTCCTCTCCAAGGCAAGGTGCCTAAATACCGCTGCCAGTGTAACTTCATCTGACGCGAGGAACTGTTGTTTATCTGCTCGGCAATGCGCGGATCCTTCACCGAGAAACGAAACTCATTCGACTGTATCGTTGCCTTCGCATTACGGGAGTTGTAACCCGACTGAATCATCTTTCCTTCATAGGTCTTAAAAACAAAACCCTCTTTCTGGAAATAATTAATATCCCCTTCATTCACTCCTTCACTATATACAAAACACCACTTTACATACACAAATCCTGCGGCTAAAAGCAGAACAATCAGCGAAATCCAAAAGATAATTTTTGCCTTCATCTTGGTAGTATATTTAAAAATTCGTGCAAAGATACGAAAAAATTATGATATATCCAAATATTTTTTCATTTTTATTAATGCAACCATCGTTGCGCGGTCAGTTATTTGCTCTCTGAGACTTCCAAGTTGCAAACACTCAGCAAAAACACCCTTGGGCGTAGCCCACGCTATCCATACCATTCCTACCGGCTTAACCGCTGTACCTCCCGTAGGACCCGCTACCCCACTCGTGGCAATGGCATAATCCGTACCCATCAACTTGCGAACGCCTTCCGCCATGGACTTCACCACTTCTTCGCTGACAGCTCCCTTGTTTTTCAACACCTCTGCCGATACACCTAACACCTTCTCTTTTACCGAGTTATCGTAGGCTACCACACTCCCCCAATAGAACTCCGACGAACCCGAATGCTTGTTCAATAAGGCCGCTATTTTTCCTCCCGTACAACTCTCCGCCGTCGCAATCGTCTGATGCCTTGCCCGTAACAACTCCCCTACCGCTACCTCAATCGGCTGATTCTCCGTCAACACCACATCCTCCCCTACAATCGCCAACATCTTCTCAAACTCCTTCTCCACTTCCTTCGATGCTACATTATATCCGCTCAGTCTTAATCTTACCGTTCTGTCCTTCGGCAGATACGCCAGATGCATCGTCTTAGGCAGTGCCTCTTCCCAGGCCTCTAACCGTATCGCTAACACACTCTCCGGCACCCCGTACACGAGGGCGGTCTTATGCGTAATAGCATTCCCTACTCCTCTACCCCCTACTCCTCTACTCCCAAGGTACGGCATCACCTGCTCCGTCATCGCGATCTTCATCTCATACGGTACCCCCGGCATCGAAATAAGGATCTTCTCCCCTCTCTCAAATACCATAATCGGGGCGGAACCTACGCGATTGGGCAGAATCGTGGCCGCGTGTGGCACTAACCACTGCGTCTCGGTCAGTTTATTAAGTACCTCCGGCCGGTTCTGATAGAGTTGTATTACATGCTTATGCACCGTTTCGTCCGGCACTAAACACGTGTGGAAATACTCGCAAAGCACGCGCTTTGTTATATCATCCTTCGTCGGACCCAGTCCGCCGGTGGTCATCACAATATCCGCCCTACCCAAAGCCGCCTCTATCGCTTCCACGATATGCGCGGCATCATCGTGAACCGATGTCACCTGCTTCACTTCAATCGAGGCTTCATTCAACCGCTCCGCCATCCATGCGGAGTTCGTATCGACAACTTGCCCTATCAGCAACTCATCGCCGATGGTTATGATTTCGCACTGCATTGTTTCTTCCATTCCTGCGCTGTTAATTCCAATTCCTCATACCAATTCTGTCCAAACCGCCTCACCAGCGGCTCTTTCAGAAACTGATAAATCGGTATATGTTCTTTTTTACCTAATATCCTTGCACAATGACAAATATCCCACCGATGATACTCTACCCCCGTCATCCCATTCGCTAAACTCGTCAACCGAATCGGATATAAATGACAGGAGATAGGCTTATTAAACCCTATCTTGCCCGCCTTAAACGCTTTCTCTATTACGCAATAACACCACCCACTCTTATCTACTCTCGCAAACACACAATCCCTATTATTCACAATCGACGTCACTTTCTCCCCACTCTCGTCTAAATACGCTACGCCTTGCTGATCCACTACGGCTTGCGCCTCCTTCGTCATCTCCGGCCTTAAAACCGGGAGAGCAGCCGTTAATTGCCGTTCCTCTTCGTCGGTCAATGGTGCACCCGCATCCCCCTCAATGCAACAGCAACCGTGACAGACGTCTAGGTTGCAGCAAAACTCTTTCTCTAATACATCGAGTGAGACCAATGTGTTTTGAATCAGGAACATAAGCCTTCTATAAATATCTTTAACCCGATACCAATCAAAATGATTCCCCCAATCACTTCTACCCGTAACTTAAACCGGCTCCCCACAAACACCCCAATCAGATACCCCGCCATCGAGAATAGGAACGAACCGAGTGCAATCACACTCGCGCCCCAATACAACTGCGCCGGATATGGAATAAAGATCACCCCCGTCGCCAACGCATCAATACTCGTCGCTATCGCCAGCACGAGCAGCGTCTTCAACGAGAAATCACTCCCAACTCCTCTACTCCTCTCCTCTCCACCTTTATGACACCCTTCCCAAATCATCTTTCCGCCGATATACCCCAGCAGCACCAAGGCTACGATACCCGCATATTGGTGAAAGAAATCGGCAAAGAACGTGCCGGCATAATACCCTACAAGCGGCATCAGCCCTTGAAATACCCCAAACAGCACCGCCATCAACCAGGGATGCTGATGCTTCGCAAAAACCTCGTGTATATCCACACCCAGTCCCTTGGCAATACTGACCGCAAAACAGTCCATCGCCAATCCCACACTAATCAATATGATGGTTAGGATAGTCAATTCCTCTTATACCGATAACGCGCTACGGTCTTGCCTTTAACGATATTCATCAGTTTGGTCCTCACGAACTGTTTTCTAATCGGCGAGATACGGTCCGTAAACACGTGTCCTTCCAGATGGTCGTACTCGTGCAATACGATACGGGCCTTGAAGTCCGTAAACGTATCCTCATGCCATTGGAAATCGGCATCTTGATAGCGTATCGTCACCGTCTTAGGGCGTACCACATTCTCGCTGATACCCGGCAAGGATAGACACCCTTCCGAATAGGTCGAGGTGTCCTCACTGAGTTTCACAATCTCGGGATTGATAAACACTTGTTGGAAGTGGGCACAATCGGGATAGTCCTCCCCTAGTTCCGTACCATCCACAATGAATAGTCGCCAACTCTTTCCTACCTGCGGGGCGGCCAGTCCGCAACCCTCTGCGGCAGTCAAGGTCTCCTGCATATCACTCAGGAATGCCTTCAGATCGGGCACACTATCCGGTGTCACCTCCTCCGTCGGTTTCCTCAATGCCGCTTGGCCATATAAATATATCGGTAATACCATAATCTTCAATCTTCAATAAATCTCAAATAATCTTCCAAGATAATGCATGCCGCAATCTTATCCACCACCGCCTTATCCTGCCTCTGTTTCTTCGTCAACCCGCCGTCAATCATCGCGCGATGCGCCAAGGTCGACGTGAAACGCTCGTCATAATCAAGGAGCGGAATGTGCGGAAAACGTTTCTCAAACTGCACCTTAAACGGACGTATCCACTGCATCGATTCCGACTCCTGCCCATTGAGTTGGGTCGGATGACCAATCACCACCCTATCTACCCCCTCTTTCTCTATATACGCGCACAACCAATCCATCAACTCTCCCGTCGGGATAGTAAGCAACGGATTAGCCGTTATACGGAGCGGGTCCGTAACGGCTAATCCTGTTCTTTTCTTACCATAGTCGATGGCTAAGATCCGGCCCATTACTTATTCAATTCGGCCGAGATAGCCTCGTACTCTTTATCCATACTGAAACGATAGTAGAGCGTACGCAACGTAATCATATAATCACGATTCTCCGGTTCCATCTCATGGGCTTTCTCAAAGAAAGGAAGCGACTTCTTGAACATCTCGTTCATTTCGTTCAACGCTTTCTTGTATGCCTTAGCATCCGAGATATACGCAGCCTCTTCGTTCATCTTTACGGCTTGGTTGTAGAAGATACGACCGCAACCTGCCATTGCATCTGCCAACGTCGGCTCTACCTTCAACGCCTCATCATACTCTACCCTAGCTTCGTCAAAACGCTCTTCGTTGGCTAAGATATTACCCTTAATCAAGTGATATTGACCAACTTCTGGTTCGCGCTCAATAGCTTGGTCCAGATAAACGATAGCCTGATCGGTTTGACCGGAGAAGATATAGAAGTTAATCAGGTTCTGTAAGAACCAAGGCTCTTTCGGGAAACGGACAACAGCGTTCTGAAGGACTTGCAAGAAACGTACGGTATCGTTCAGTGCCACATACTCTTGATACAGGTACTGGTTCACAGCAGCAGCCTCGTATTCGCCATCTTTCATTTCCGTCAACAGGGCGATAGCCTCATCGTGCATCTCGGCTTGGATAGCGAACATCGCAGCATAATACTTGTACTGATCATAGATAGTATCCTTCGGCATTTTCTCTTGCAACTTAGGATCTTGCATCATCGGCAGGTCTTGAATGGACAAGTGACGCATAAATGCTTGGTAAGCATTAGCATAATCCTTTTGCTCATTGAGGTAGATACCATACTTGATGAAGTCCTGGTTGTTGTAATAATCCATCATCTTGGTAGAGATGGTCTTACGCATCTTGGTATCCACTTTCTCCTTGCCTTTCTTATCCACTACGGGAGTCATAGCAATCTCATCCGCCTTGACCCAACAGTCAAAACTCTCCATGATACCTTGTCCTTTGGCATTGTCGTCAACGGCTTGTCCCATCATTGCAGAGATATTCATTTGTTCATTTTGCGTGTAGCCAATCAAACCGGCTACATACCAAGTCTCGGCCTGACCCTTCGTCTCGTCGTTGACCAAGGCTTCTTCAATCGCCGCCTTAGCAGCCGCGAAGTCGGGTTCCTCTTGTAATGTTAAACTCTTCGCTTTCTTTACGTTTGCTTTTTGAGCGTAGCAGCAAGCACCTACCAGCGCCAATGCCACCATTAAAATTGTCTTTTTCATAACGATTGTTGTTTGTTAATTATTGTTGATTCATTTCCTCATTTCCTATTTCCTCATTCCTCTCTTCCTCATTTTCATCATTCTCATCTTTGGGAACGATGCATCCGAACATCAACGTGTCGTTGCGTTTCTGGAGTTCAATGAGTTTGACACCTTGGGTGGCGCGACCCATCACGCGGATCGTCGATATATCCATACGGATCGCCGTACCACTCTTCGTGATGAGCATCAGATCCTCGTCGTCCGTCACTGCGTGCAAGCCTACCAGCGGACCGGTCTTGTCAGTGAGGTTCATCGTCTTCACACCCTTACCACCGCGGTTGGTGATACGGTAGATCGGCTCTCCCTCCTCGTCATCGAGCATCGTACGCTTACCAAAGCCCTTGTCCGAGATAACAAGTACCGTCTTGTCTGTATTCTTCTCTACACAAATCATGCCAATCGCGTGATCCTGACCATCTTCATCTAAAGTAATCGCCTTCACACCCGTAGCGTTACGACCCATCGGACGTACGCCGCTCTCGTTGAAACGAACGACCTTACCATTGTACGAAGCAATCAACATCTCACTCTGACCATCCGTCAACGTAACGGCAATCAGCTCGTCACCTTCGCGCAAGCCTACGGCATTGATACCATTGGCGCGAGGACGCGAATAAGCCTCCAACGTGGTCTTCTTCATCAATCCGTTCTTCGTAGCGAAAATCAAATAGTGGTTATTCACATACTCGGCATCGTTCAGACCCTTCACATTGATGAATGCCCTTACCGCATCACCCTTCTCCAGGTTGATGATGTTCTGTATTGCTCTACCCTTCGACTGACGATTGCCTTCCGGTAAGTCATATACCTTAATCCAATATAACCGCCCGCGCTCCGTAAAGAACATCATCGTGGAGTGCATCGAGGCTTGGTGTACATACTCAATAAAGTCCTCATCACGACTGCTCGACGCCTTGCTGCCGATACCGCCGCGACCTTGCTGACGGAACTCCGCCAACGGCGTACGCTTCACATAACCCAGGTGCGAGATGGTGATTACCATATCGTCATCCGCATACATATCCTCCGGATTGAACTCCGTGGCCATCTTCACAATCTGCGTGCGACGCTCATCCGCGTACTTATCCTTGATCTCAATCAGTTCAGTGTTGATGAGTTCAAAACGCATCACCTCGTTACTCAATAGTTCATTCAAATGCGCAATCAACTTCTCAATCTCCGCATACTCGGCCTTCAACTCATCAATCTTCAGACCCGTCAACTGACTCAGACGCATATCCACAATCGCCTTCGATTGCAGGTTATCTAAGTTAAACCGGTTCTCTAAGTTCGTCTGCGCATCCGCCGGCGTACGACTGGCACGAATAATCTTCACTACCTCGTCGATATTATCTACCGCTACAATCAATCCCTCTAAGATATGCGCCCGCTCCTCCGCTTTCTTCAATTCAAAACGGGTACGACGGGTCACTACATCCATCCTATGCTCAATGAAATTCGCAATCAAGTCCTTGAGGTTCAGCAGCATCGGACGGCCCTTTACCAGCGCAATACTGTTCACACTGAAGCTTGACTGCAACGCCGTATATTTATATAACTTGTTGAGCACTACTTGCGCATTCGCGTCGCGCTTAATCTCTATGATAATACGGATATCGCGCTTCGACTGGTCGGAGATGTCCGAGATACCTTCAATCTTCTTTTCGCTCACCAGATTCGCAATGTCCTTCACCAAGTCCGACTTCACTACGCCGTACGGCAACTCCGTAATCACGATGTGCTCGCGACCATTGTCCTCCGTCTCAATGTCCGCATTCGAACGAATGACAATACGACCCTTACCGGTCTCGTACGCATCCCTTACACCCTGATAACCGTAGATAGTACCTCCCGTCGGGAAATCCGGAGCCTTGATATATTCCATCAACTCCGCTACAGAGATATCCTCCGTCTCAGGGTTCTGACTCTTCTCAATCTGCCTCTTCACATAGGCTACACAGCCGTCAATGACCTCGCCTAAGTTATGCGTGGGCATGTTCGTGGCCATACCTACCGCAATACCCGTCGCACCATTCACCAGCAGGTTCGGGAAACGACAAGGCAATACCGTCGGCTCACGCAACGTGTCATCGAAGTTCAGGTTCATATCCACCGTGTCCTTCTCAATGTCGCGCAACATCTCCTCCGCCAACTTACTCAAACGCGCCTCCGTATAACGCATCGCAGCAGCACCATCGCCGTCGACCGAACCAAAGTTACCTTGACCGTCTACCAAGCAATAACGCATTGCCCAAGGCTGCGCCATACGTACCAGCGTACCATAAATACTACTATCACCGTGCGGGTGATATTTACCCATTACCTCACCGACGATACGCGCACTCTTCTTCGTGGGCTTGTCGCTGGTGTTACCTAACTCGTTCATTCCGAACAGCACACGTCTGTGTACGGGCTTAAAACCATCGCGCACATCCGGCAGCGCACGGCTGACGATCACCGACATCGAATAGTCAATGTACGAGGACTTCATTTCCTCCTCAATCTTTACAGGCAAAATCCTGTCATGATTCTCTTCTACCATAGTTTTATATTTTTAATAATTATTATTCACGCTGCAAAATTACAAAAAATATTTCAATTATGCAAATAAAAAAGAAGAAAAATGCATTTAAACCGCATTTTTCTCCATTTTCCCGCATTTTAGCTCTCTCACCGAGGGGGTGTCGATAACTATTGCTTCTGCCATAGAAACGCGTCTGACTCCACCGTCCAAGCCGTCAACCGCGCTGCCAACAGGTACTGCCCCGACTCAAATAGATGCGTAGCATCCTGATTCTTCGTCGCCGTAAACGCATACAGCATCCTAAGCTTCAAGAACCCGAACGCATACTCCTCCAGCGCCTTCAACGCTCCGCTACCTACCCCTTGCTTTCTAAACTCCGGCGCTACGTAGATTCCTACCCCCGCCTTGCGATTACGGATATCCAAAGCATAAAGGTCAATACAGCCGGCGATCGCCTCGTCCTGCAAGATGATTAACCTCAGTTGACCATCCCGATACACGTCCCCCGTAGAGGAGTCGATATATTGCCTCAGGTCGTGCTGCGACATCGGGTTATGATTATCCGAGTCCGGCCACGCCTTGGCATCATTCTCCCATTGATAGAGATACGGCAGATCCGCAGGTTCTAACTTGCGTAGTGTTATCATATTATCCTAATAAGCGTTCTAACCATCCGCGTTTGCGCGGAGCAGCGGACATATTTCCTTCAGGAATCGGCATATTCGCCTTGCCGGAGTGAATCATCTGATAGATAACCCCCCAATCCGGCAACCCGCCCAGGTTACGGTCATCGATATACACATCCGCAACTACCTTCCGATTCGTGCGCTCCTCCGGTTTCTCCTCGGGATAATTACTGTTCACCGCATAAAACTCCAAACCCTTGGCGCGACAGTATTCCACCGCCTCGTCCAAGAGTTCTCCTTCCCGCACCGACCATAGGATGATCTGATGATGGTCCTCTTGTTGCAACTTAATCAATGTCTCTATGGCAAACGGTATCGGTTTGCCGATGGCCGGGTACGCATGCGTGACCAACGTGCCGTCAAAATCTGTGGCGATAATCATATTCTAGTAATTTTCAATATCGGGCGGAAGTAACTCCAACTGGATACGACGGGGCGTGGGTTTAGTGAACCCTACAAAACCAATCGCCGAGATAGCCGCTACCCAAAGCATCGACTGATAACACCCCAGCCAGTAATACGCAAATAACCCTAACACCATCGTATTGCTCACCAGGATAATACGGATAGCCGCCTCTTTCTTATACTGACGGAACTTCTCCGTCTCATCCTCAATCCTACGGATCTTATCGCAACGGCGCTTAAAACCATAGAGCCCCATCGGGATAAAAAACAGCGCATCCGCAATGACCACATATTGCACCACCTGACCTAACGGCGACAACGTGGCTAACGGGTCAAATACTCTCAAATGCACAAAAAGCAAATACGCTACCGCCCCTACCAAGAGGGTCAGTACCATCATTCCGTAATAATACCAATAGAGTTGTTTGGCAATTTTTTCTTCCATATCTTTAGAGTTTAAATTCCGTACGATTAATAATCGACCTCCCGAGCGTGATCTCGTCCGTATATTCGAGATCATTGCCTACCGCTACCCCGCGGGCAATCTGACTGACCTTCAACTTCCGTTCCCCTTCAATCAACGACGTCAACCTACGATAGATATAGAAGTTCGTCGTATCCCCCTCCATCGTCGTGGGTAACGCTAATATCACTTCCCTCACCCCCTCCGGTTGGATCCGCTCCACCAACGAGTCGATCTCTATATCCTTCGGTCCTACCCCGTCAATCGGTGATATCACGCCGCCCAGCACGTGGTATAAACCGTTATATTGCCCCGTGTTCTCAATCGACATCACATCCTGTATATTCTCCACCACACATACCGTCTGCCTATCGCGCTTCGGCGAGGCACAGATTGAACAGGTCTCCGTGTCAGAGATATTATGGCATACGCGACAATAATGTACGTTCGCCTTCAGGTCCGTCATCGCGGACGCAAACATCTTCACCTCATTCTCCGGCTGACGCAGCAGATGTAGCACCAATCGGAGCGCTGTCTTACGCCCAATCCCCGGCAGCGACGCCATCTTGTCCACTGCATTTCCTAATAATATGCTCGGATAATTATCCATTAATTTCTCATTCCTCAATCCTTTACCTTCCATCTCGCGGGAATCATGCGGTACGGATAGCGTTCACGCAGGTTATTGGCATTCGGGCAGTCGCATCGATGGATACGGATACCTTTGGTGATACTGATAAACCCGAAGATCAAATCCCCCGGTTGCGGGTTACAACACTTGGACAGGTTATAATCCACATTCTTCACGTTCATATCGACCTCAATCGCCAAACTGGAAGACCCTAACCCTGCCTTTCCCTCATAGGGCAAGGGGGCACTCTCCCCTTTGAGGGGAGTTGGAGGGGTCTTTAAGTCCGGGTCATCAAGGGTCTCATATACTTCGCGCAGGCGGAAGATATCTTCTTTATCGTGGGCGATGGACTGGTAGAGGTCAGAAACGGCTTTATAACCTAATTTCGTGGCGGTGCGCGACAAGTCTCCCTCGTCGAGTTCTATCTTCCAGTTCTTGAAGCGTCTTTCGAGTATCTCCCTACCCTCGGCAGCGTTCTTATATTCCACTTCCTTGAGGCATTGGTTAATCTTGTTCTTTGCCTTGGTGGAGACAATGAACGTGAGCCAATCCTGCGTGGGGTGCTGGTTAGGTGAAGTGATGATCTCTATCTGGTCGCCGTTTTGTAGCACGTGACGGATAGGAACGTTCTGGTTACGTATCCGCCCGCCTACGCAGTGGCAGCCGACTTCGGAGTGTATCGAGAACGCAAAATCAAGAACGGTAGCTCCGGCGGGCAAGCGCTTGAGGTCGCCCGTAGGCGTAAACACATAAACGGAGTCCTTGCCGGTGAAGATGTTTCCTTTAATCCCCTTATAGGACCAGTGGGAAGCAACACCTTGCTCGGCAATCTCATCCATTCGCACCGTCCGTATCTGCACCTCCACCCATTTATTGTCGGGACCTAACACCGTGGTATGCAGCGACTCGTACCCATTCTCTTTCGGTACGGATAACCAGTCGCGCAAGCGCTTGGGATTAGGCTGGAAGATATCCGTGATGATCGAATATACCTGCCAACAATCACTCTTCTCTTTCTCCGGGGCCGAGTCTAAGATGATACGGATAGCAAACAGATCGTAGATGCGGTCGATATCGCAATGTTGCACCTGCATCTTATGATAGATTGAGTGAATGGACTTCGGCCTGCCCTTGATGGTAAACGTAAAGCCCGCCGCCGTCAACTTCTCGCTCAGCGGCGCAATGAAACGCGCAATATACTCATCCCGCTCCGACTTCTTCTCATTTAACGCGTGCGCGATATATTTATAGGTGTCGTAATCCGTAAACTTCAACGCCAAGTCCTCCATCTCCGTCTTGATCTGATAGAGTCCCAACCGGTGAGCCAACGGCGCATGCAAACTCGCCGTCTCTTCCGCGATATGACGCCTATGAGCCGAGTCCCCTTCCTTATCTAAATCGCGCATCAGATTCAGGCGATCCGTGAGGATTTGATATAGTACTTCGTTACTATCTTCCATAAATTCTGCGCAAAATTACAAAAAAATTTGCATATATCCAAAAAAAAGTGTATCTTTGCAGCAAATTTTTAAAAATATAACAATTATGGACCCAAAAAACATCCTTCGCACCCTCTTGGTGCTGGCAATTGTAGCATTAACGTATTTCTGTGTTTCGAGTATTGTTACGCCTATTAAGTTTGAACAAATGCGTGCTAAGCGCGAAGTTGCAGTTATTAAAAATCTGGTTGCTATCCGTACCGCCGAGGCGGAGTTTAAGATGGTGCACGGCCGTTATACCGCCGATGCCGATTCGTTGCTATATTTCCTTAAATATACGCCTAAGAAAGAGGTCTTGAAGGAAGGTAGCCTTACCGATAAACAACTCGAAGCCGGGATGACCGAAGCCCGCGCTGCTCGTATGCTCCGCGCTGCCATCGCTCGCGCCAAGAGCAATAAGAAGTTAGACCTCCCCACCATCGAGGACGCTTATGCTTATGTATGGGCAAACGATAAGGAGATTAAGAAGCAGGGTCTGCAAGGTTTCCGTCGTGACACGATTTATAACAATATGATTGAGACCGTATATAAAGGCGAATATGATGCTACTACCATCGACCAAATCGTCGTTATCCCTTATACCGACGGCGTTCGCTACGAACTCGAGGTTAATGACAACTACTCTACCAGCCAAGGCATTCACGTCCCCCTCTTCGAGGCTCGCGCACATTATAACACCTATCTGGGTGACTTGAATAACCAGGAGCGCGTGAACTTGATTGATAAGGAGACGAAGTTAGACCACTACCCCGGATTGAAAGTCGGTTCCGTAGAGGCTCCGAATAATAACGCCGGTAACTGGGAGTAATTAGTGTAGAGTGGAGAGTGTAGAGTGTAGAGTAAAATGAGAATTATATCAGGTAAATATGGGGGGCGTCGATTGGCGCCCCCTAAAAATATCACCGCACGGCCAACGACGGACTTTGCCAAGGAGAGTTTATTTAACCTCCTCAATAACCGTATGGACTTTGAGGGCATCGATATGCTCGACCTCTTTGCCGGTACGGGCGGTATCGGACTGGAGTTCGCCTCCCGCGGGGCACGTGACGTGACCGCCGTCGAACTGGCGCATACGCAGCAGAACTTCATCATTTCGGCTTGCAAGCAGTTAGGTTGTACGAACGTACACTTAGTGCGAGCCGATGTGTTTAAGTTCTTGAGGGCATGCCATATACAGTACGATTTTATCTACGCCGACCCGCCGTATGCCTTGGAGCAGCTTCCTACCCTACCCGATCTCATTTTCGAGGCAGGGATACTTAAGCCGGAGGGTCTGTTTGTCTTGGAGCATAGTAAAGCCAACGATTTCTCTTCTCACCCCCATTGGCAAGAAACCCGCGAGTACGGCAATGTCCACTTCTCGTTCTTTAAATAAAGAAACTCTCGTCCGGCAGACGTAACTTGCCCATCGCTCACTGACGAAAAAGAGGGGAACGATGAAAAAACAAAGCACGTAAGCGCCCGCCTACGTGCTTTTTGTATTGGTAGCAGTCTATAGGATGTACGTAGGATGTATGGTGTATGATAAAAATGATAAAAGTGATAAAACTGATAAAAAGTGTGCTTACACTTCGGTAATCCTACGGTAACCCTTCTGTGCGGGTATAATCGGGGTATAATCAAGAAGGCTTGAAGGAGCACGATGGGAAGACCCTTCCAAGCCTTCCCTCAAAGGGAAGGATGTTGGGAGTAGAGGTTTTATCGAATTTATCAAAATTATCACATTGATAAAACAAGGGCTAAGTAACTGAAAAACAGAAAAAAAGTAAAAATAATATTAAGAGGTTAACGTGTTATGTTAGGATTTTTATCAGATTTTTGAGCGATAGCGATTTAAAACTATTGCTCAATTGATTTTTTGTCCTTCTTGTTTAGATTTTTTTAGCGATCGCGAACCCGAACCCGAAACTACTTAATTTTCAAATGCCATTGGCGGAATTGGCGGTTTGGCGGTCATCGCGAAATGGTCATAGTTGGTCATGA
>CALCGR010000022.1 GCA_937901025.1 uncultured Bacteroidales bacterium | reverse complement strand
AGATTATACCTGTTTGGGTTGGGATGGTGATATGCGTTATCATGATGGCAGTTGGCAGCACTATTCGTTTACAAGCAGTCGCTGGGTTAATATCAATAAATTAGAGCGTCAGGCTTACCAATTAAATGCCTATCGCGTCCTACTTACTCGTGCTCGCCAAGGTATGATCATTTGTGTTCCGGAGGGCAATCCAGAAGACCCCACTCGCCTCCCAGCCTATTACGATAGCACCTACCACTACCTCCAAAGCCTGGGGTTGAAAGAGATATAACATAAGCCAATGTTAACGCATTGGTACTACAATTTTTTTGGTGCACTACCCATCCGTGAGGACAGGTAGTGTTTTCACAAATTAACACTATAACATAAAAAACAGTGTAGATGGTATTTGTGTAACCAAAATTACAAAAACGGACATTTATAAAACAAAAAAAATAGGGGGGTATGGGGTTATAATATTATAGTATATATATTATATATTATTTCTGGTCACCCACCATTCGACTCACAAAGTTATGTTATAATGTTATAATGTGATTTTCGCACTATAACAAAATCACATTATAACACGAAAAAATATGTTGGCGCGATCTGCACCATACATCGCCCCCCGTACCTCTTAATAATCGTACACTTTCTTCATCGAGATAATACCGAGGTCAGTAGCAAGGGATAAGCAAGGGATAAGCAACCCTTCCGTTACGCCTCCGGTCTTTGCCGTTCTTAATAATCGTATTTTTTGTTCTATTTCTCCCGCATTGTATGCGGGTCCCTCGTACAACGTCGTCTCTCGGCGAAAGTCTTTTGCCGTGTTTTTCTTAAATTTTGCATTTTTTTGTGCATTTCACCTACCTACTGCCTAAAGTTGGCAGTTCCTCGGTGTACTTTTGCAGCGAAATTTGAAACGAAAGGGTAAAATTATGGAACGAGAAAACACTTTTTTGACAATTTTGTGCATTGCGATCATCTTCGGGATGATTGGGTACGCGGTGGTGAAATTATCGGTATTATTTTAGGTTTTGCGTGCAAATTGCAAATAAATTTGCACATGTCCAATTAATTTTGTAACTTTGCAGCGTAAATTAAAATAATGATGGCGAAATTACCACAAATAAAGTTAAAAACGAATGAAGTAAATATGGTCTCGTTAGTTATTCCTAACATTCAAGATCTTATTCATGAAGTTAATGGTGTTCAAGTTATTCTTGATGTAGATATAGCTCGTATTTACGGCATAGAGGTTCGAAGTTTAAAACAAGCTGTTCGGCGCAATATAGAACGGTTCCCGTCGGATTTTATGTTTAAAGTAGATAAGAATGTTGCTAACTCGCTGATTTCCAATAAGGAATCACAAATTGTGATCCCTGCTAACCAACGTTTTGGAGGCTATGATCCTTACGCCTTTACAGAACAAGGACATCAACTAGAGGAGCAACCAAGACCCAAAATGAACCCTATAGGCTTTGAAGCAACAGCGCAAAGATTAAAAGAAGATAAATAAAACTAACCCTGCATCGTGCATTGTGCATTGTGCATCATGAACTGAATAAGCCCCAAGCATGCATGCATGAAACAGGAGAGAAAGAGATAAAGAAAAAAAATATATATGTCCGACATTGAAGAATTACAGGCTGCGATAGCGCAGTTCTCGAAGGAACGCGACTGGGACCAGTTCCATAACGGGAAAGACCTCGCCATTGGCTTGAGCATTGAAGCCAATGAACTGCTGGAGGCTTTTCTCTGGAAGGACCCGAAAGACGTGAATGAAGACAAGATTCGCGAGGAACTTGCCGATGTGTTTAACTATGCCCTCTTGATGGCCACGAAGTACAACCTCGACGTGCGCCAAATCGTGATGGACAAGATCGCACGCAATGCGGCCAAGTACCCCGTAGACAAAGCCAAGGGTACCGCCAAGAAATACAACGAACTATGATTATCTATCGCAATACGACGGGCGGGTTTATTCAGGACGTGAGGAATAACCTCATCGCGGATAAGATTCAAGACGCGTTCTTTGCGCACTGCATCAACCATAATAACGATGCGGAATATCGCTCGTGGGCGAATTCGATGCAGTATATGCGCAATGTCTTGGAGGATGCCTCTATCCCCACCGATTGCCGTATCGCGATTGAGTATCAGATTCCCTTGACCTCCAAGCGTATCGACTTCCTCATTGCCGGGGAGGACGAGCACGCACAGCAGAACGTGGTCGTCATCGAACTCAAACAATGGGAGGATAGCGAACCTACCGAACGGGAGGACTTAGTGAAGACCTATACCGGCGGGGCAGTGCGTACTGTGGCGCACCCCAGTTATCAGGCCTATTCGTATGCTAAGATCATCGAGGGCTTCAACGAGACCGTCAGCGACGGGAACATCCGCCTCATCCCTTGCGCTTATCTGCATAACTATAAGGAGGAGCACCGCAAGAACATCGATAATGACTTTTACCGCGAGGCCATCGCCTTGGCTCCGGTCTTCCTGAGTAGGGATACGGTGCAACTCCGCTCTTTCATCCATCAGTATATCTGCCGCAAGGCGGACAAGGACTTGCTTATGATCATCGAGAACGGCAAGCTGCGTCCCTCCAAGTCCTTGCAGGACACCTTGTCGTCGATGCTGAAGGGGAACCGCGAGTTCTTCCTTATCGATGAGCAGAAAGTGGCATATGAGACGATTAAGAAGTCCGTAGAGTATGTGCTGCAGAAACAGGCAGCCCGTCCCCAAGACCCCGTCAAGAAGTACACTTATATCATCCAAGGCGGACCGGGTACCGGTAAGTCGGTCATCGCTATCCAACTACTGGCGGACTTGATCAATAAGGACTATGCCGCCCTATATGTCACCAAGAACTCCGCTCCGCGTAATGTCTATTTCGCTAAACTCAGACAAGACCAATTCAAACTCAATTATATCCATCGCCTCTTCACGGGTTCGGGTTCGTTCGTGGACGCTAAACCCAATACTTTTGACTGCCTCTTAGCCGATGAGGCGCACCGCTTACAGCTGAAGTCCGGTATGTTCCAGAACAAAGGCGAAGCCCAGGTACGCGAGATCATCCGCGCGGCGAAGGTCAGTGTTTTTTTTATTGATGAGGACCAGAAGGTGACCACTACCGATGTCGGTTCGGTGGAGATGATTAGGCGGTTCGCTAAGATGGAGGGCAGTCAGGTGGTCGAGGGCGAGGACTTCAACCTCGTCTCCCAGTTCCGCTGCAATGGTTCCGATGGTTACCTCAGTTTCCTCAATACGCTCCTGGGCATGAAGCAGACGCCTAATGTGGCGTTGGGGCTCGACTACGATATCCGTATCTTTGACGACCCGAACGAGATGCGGGAGGCGCTGCGTATCAAGAACCTTATCAATAACAAAGCCCGTATGCTTGCCGGCTATTGCTATAACTGGATCTCTAAGGACAGTAAGTCCGGCATGGATATTAAACTCAAGAACGGCTTTGAGGCGCAGTGGAACTTCGGCGACACCTCTACTTGGGCGATTGACCCGCAATCGTTTGACCAAGTGGGTTGTATCCATACCTCGCAAGGACTGGAGTTCGACTATGTGGGCGTCATCATCGGTCGCGACTTGCGCTATAAGGATGGCCAGGTCATTACGGACTATACCCGGCGTGCCCGTACCGATAAGTCGTTGGCGGGCTTCCGCATGCGCGGGGGCGAACCGCTGGCGGATACGATTATTAGGAACACTTATAAGACCCTTATGTCCCGCGGGCAGAAGGGGTGTTATATCTATTGCGAGGACGAGGACCTGAGTATCTATATGAAGCAGCTCCTCGAACAATCCCGTGCCGGACAGATGCAGCAGCAACCCGTTCCGCTGCAGCCCTCGTTGATCTTAGAGCAGGTGCCGGAGGAGGAGAAGTATATCCTTTATTACCCCGTCTATTCGGTGAAGGCGGCTTGTGGCCGTTTTGGCGAATATGAGGCGGTGGAGGCGCTGGGCTGGATGAAGGCTTCGGGGCATAATATTAAGGACCGCTCGCGGTTTATTATCCAGGCGGTAGGCCACTCGATGGAACCGCGCATCCATGATGGTGACTATTGCCTCTTTGAGGTGTATAAAGGGGGCTCGCGGGAAGGTAAGATTGTCTTGGCTGAGCATATCGGTCAGACCGATGAGGACTATCGGGGTAGCCATACGATTAAGGAGTACCATAGTGTCAAGCGTTTTGACGAGTGGGGTAACTGGGAGCACGAGGCTATCACGCTTCAGCCGCTGAATAAGAACTATCCTGTCCTCACCATCGATGCCGACGAAGCCGACTCCCTCCGCATCATCGGCGAGTTTATTGAGACGATATAAACACACATTTCGTCCATTGCCCCGGATCGCATCCGGAAAGTTAAGGAAGATGTAAATAACTAATCCCCCTTGCCCTGGACAAAAGTGATTACGTAGAATTATATGTATAAAAACACCTTTCCATATCCTGATGTTAAGTCAATCGTGATTTGCGGAGATATCCATGGTGACTTTGAGATGCTATCGCTCGCGATATGCTCGGAGTATGATATGCACGACACGTTGGTTATCGTAGCCGGGGATTGCGGCTTTGGGTTTGCAGAGGAAAGTAGCTACCCGCTTTTGGCCCGTCGTATACAGCGAGCATTGGCGTCCCGTAACTGCTATATAGCAATGATACGTGGCAATCACGATGATCCGTCATTCTTTGAAGAACAAAAGATACGGAATAAGCGTTTTCGCACTATCCCCGACTACTCCATCATCAACGCATGTGAGCAAAATATTCTTTGCGTTGGCGGAGCCATCAGTATTGACCGCAGTTGGCGGTTGAGGGAGATGTCGCGATTTCAGAGTAAGCGCATCTATTGGTCCAATGAGGTACCTCGATATGACGCAACACTGATGGACGAAATTGCCATGTCCGGCATACAGATTAATGTCGTAGTGACACACACCGCACCTTCTTTTTGTGAAATAACATCCACGGATGGTCTGAGAGGTTGGGCGATCAATGATTCTAAACTGTTGGCTGATTGTAAAATGGAGAGGGAGCAAATGGATATGCTCTTTGCACATTTGAAACGAGATAAACATTCGGTGACGCATTGGTTTTATGGCCATTTCCATCAATCTTGGCATGGAGAATATGATGGCATTCGTTTCCGCATGCTTGATATAATGGAACTATGTCCCTCTTATTAATCATATTCGCCTGTTGCACGGGGTCGCTGGTGGCGGCACTCGTGGGACTGATTGGTGCCCGCAGGAAGATCGGCTTTGGATGGACGTTCTTCCTTAGTCTCGTATTTACACCGTTCATCGGTCTGCTCTTTGCTTTACTCAGTGACCGACTCCCCGATGGCGAACGTAAGTGGGGTTGCCTCGGGGTCATATTAGGTATGCTGACCTTAGCCGCCATCATCGGCATTGTGTGCGTAATATTTGGGGGCGTGACGGTATAGTTCCACCCAGCCCCATGTCAAGCATGCTTGGGGGAAAAAAGGAAAAAGTTGCGGGGCAATGGACGAAATTAACAGACGCGGTTACGAGCCGCGAAAGGAAATTTGACATTCTTCCAAGCGTCACGGAAGGCTTCGAGCGTAATAGTAGGCATCGGAAAAGAGGCACATAATGAGTTATAAACCTCTTTAGGACCACGCGCATCGGACAACAGGACATAATGCGATTGCTCTAATTCGCGCAACAAACGCATCAATGCGTATGCACTCTCCGCGGCACAACGTATGCGCAGACGTTCCGTGACGGAATTGAGTTCCGTTTGGCAGTGACCTTCTCGTACTAATAAATCAAAAGGACGATAAACGACTGTTTCGCCTTTGGATAAGGCGGGAGTAGCCCACGATTGAGAAGTCGTGGGCTCGTTTTGTTCAGTCATTACCGAACCTCCCTCACCTACATGGAGGTTCTGGACCAACTCGTTAATGGTGCAATTGATGAATATCCCCTGTGCCATAATCTACCTTACTATTAACATACATTTGCGGAGCCGACCCCTGTAGTCTAAATCGTTCGCGCTCATCGGCTCGGTCCTCAGCCTCTCGCTGTTTACATTCCATTATTCGACCACGCTCTTGCAACACCATTTGCAACTTACCAATTATTTCTTGCCCTTTCTTGGTTGTAGGATCAATGGCATCCATAAGGTCACTCTTTAACCGCAAAGCATATGCATCATCCGGTGTTGTGCGGATGACTTCCAACAGCGACTCTATGTTAAGCCAATCTTTCATGGTATTTACCGGCTCTTACTCCATCGTTTCCTCTTTCTCGCGTGAGATGATGCGTTTCACTAATTTGTAAATCTCACCGCCATACTGCTGCTCTTGCTCTAAATCGCGAATCATATCAAAAACTATCGTATAATCCTTGCTTCGATAATCAAACCCTAACGAACCAAATAACGTGCGCGTATTGATGTAATAATACTTGCCCGATTTCTTGACGGGAAACGCATTCTCATCTTCTTTGGTCGTCTTGATAAGGTAGAAAACATCTTTTCTACTCCCATCCGGATAGAAATTAAAAGCTGTGTTCTCATCTAAGTTCATTGCTGAAATAGTCTTCTCGGTGAAGCCAAGTTTACCGCTGGACTGAATAGTACACTTAAGATTCTCTCCTAAAATAGTGTTCTTGAATTGTTTTTCAAATGAAATAGCCATAATGGTTGTTTTTATGTGATTGCGACTGCAAAGGTACAACATATTTTTTACATATGCAAATATTATTTGAATTTTCCACATAAAATTACCCAATTATCACCAAAATATCCATATTTTTTACCAAAACATCCTCTTTTTGCCCACTATTTACCACTATTTACCCACCATTTGCCACTGTTTTTTCATAAAAATACAAAAAAAGCAGTAATTTTGCATCGTCAAACGCCGGAGAGGGTGAATGAGCTCAAGATAACACCCACCGACGGGCAGGCCTGCCATAATTTTTTTAACGCCAAAAACAGAAAGATTATGGCACAACTAGAACAAGTGGTTATTGCTTCTTCCCTCAAAAGCAACGATGCCAAAGTGGCACGAGTCATGAACTACCTCAACCTGAACAAGGCCATCGGCTTTGTTCTACGGGACCCTTCTACCCATCGGCGGTCCACCCTCTATCACGAACTCAATGAGGAAGGGAGACAAGTGGGCAAACTGCCCGTGGGTGTCCGCCGACACCCGAAAGCCCACCGGATCATGGTCATCTGCAGTTACGACGGCAGTCAACCCATATACCAGAACATCCGGTTCTTCCGCGAGAAACTGCAACGCATCTTCGGCCCCAAATGCCGCTACTGCGTGCGTGCGTACGAGCGTATAATAATTAAGGTGGAGGAGAGTCATGGCAAGTAAACTCGATATTGCGCGGCAATATGTGCTGGACAACTACCA
>CALCGR010000021.1 GCA_937901025.1 uncultured Bacteroidales bacterium | reverse complement strand
ATGGGGTCGGGATTGTGATGAATGCGTTCCGCATCTGCCTCGTTGGTGCGGCCCGCGGTCCGCATATCTGGGCGATTACCGATATCCTCGGCAAAGAGGAGACGCTGCAACGCGTTAAAAATGCGTTAGAAAGGATACGGATTGAGGATTGAGGAATAAGGATACGGAATGGATATTTTGGCAAAGATAGAGGGATTGGAGGCACGGTTTCATGAGGTGTCGCTGATGATTACGGACCCGGCGGTCATAGCCGACCAGCCGCGGTACGTGAAACTCAATCGCGACTACCACGAACTGGAACGCGTACTCAATGCCGCGGAACAGTACCGTAAGGTCGCCCGCCGACTGGCGGACGCCAAGGACCTGTTCTATAACGAATCCGACCCGGACCTCAAGGAGATGGCGCGGGCGGAGATAGACGAGCTGGAACCGCAGCTCCCCGAACTGGAACAGCAAGTGAAGTTACTGCTCCTCCCCCGCGACCCCGAGGATGCTAAGAACGTGATCATGGAGATACGCGGCGGCACGGGAGGCGACGAGGCAGCGCTCTTTGCCGGGGACCTATTCCGGATGTACACGAAGTACTTCGACCTGCACGGGTTCAAGTATGCGGTGTCCTCCTTCTCGGAAGGTGCCGTAGGCGGATATAAGGAGATCATCTTCAACGTGACGGGCGAGAACGTATACGGTACCCTCAAGTACGAGTCCGGCGTGCACCGCGTGCAACGCGTACCCGCCACCGAGACCCAGGGGCGCCTGCATACCTCCGCAGCTACGGTAGCGGTACTGCCCGAAGCCGACGAGTTTGAGGTACATATCAATGAGGGCGAGATACGATGGGACTATTTCCGTAGCGGCGGAGCCGGCGGACAAAACGTGAATAAGGTAGAGTCGGGGGTGAGACTACGCTATAACTGGAAGAACCCCGTCACGGGCGAGGTGCAAGAGATACTCATCGAGTGTACGGAGACCCGCGACCAGCCCAAGAACAAAGAGCGTGCGCTCTCGCGCCTGCGCACGCAGATATATGATAAGGAGCATAGCAAATACGTCAACGATATCGCTGAGCGCCGTAAGACGATGGTGTCCACGGGGGATCGCAGTGCAAAAATTAGGACGTATAACTATCCCCAGTCTCGCGTCACCGACCACCGCATCGGCTTCACCCTCTACGACCTGCCCGGGTTCATGAACGGCGATATACAGTCGATGATCGATGCGCTCCAGGTAGCCGAGAATGCGGAGAGACTGAAAGAGGTTGAGCAGTGAATACAATCTGTGCCATATCGACGCCGTACGGCGTAGGCGGGATAGCGGTGATACGCGTCAGCGGCGACGAGGCGATAGCCATCGTCGATTCCTTGTTTAAGGGGAAACATCCGTTGACCGAGGCGGCTGCCCGCACGATACATTACGGACGGATAGCGGAGCTGGATGACGGTATCGTCTCGGTGTTCCGTGCCCCCCACTCGTTTACGGGGGAGGACGTGGTGGAGGTAGCCTGTCACGGCAGTCTCTATATCCAACAGACGCTGATACAGCGACTGATTGAGGCTGGGTGCACAATGGCGACTCCCGGGGAGTTTACTCGGAGGGCACTCATCCACGGGAAACTCGACCTCACGCAGGCGGAGGCGGTAGCGGACCTGATTGCCTCGCAGTCGAAGGCTGAACACGACCTCGCCCTCAGCCAGCTGCGCGGGAGCGTGAGCAGTGAGATAGGGGTACTGAGGGAGAGACTATTACACCTGACCTCGCTCATCGAGTTGGAGTTGGACTTTGCGGACCACGAGGAGTTGGAGTTCGCCTCCCGCGACGAGTTGCAAGCCGTAGCGGAAGAGATAGAGGCCCATCTCACCCGACTGACCGAATCGTTTAAGACGGGGAATGCGATTAAGAACGGACTCCCCGTAGCCATCGTCGGTCCGACGAATGCCGGTAAGTCCACGTTACTCAATGCCCTCGTAGGCGAGGAGCGGGCGATCGTCAGCGACATACAGGGCACCACCCGCGATACAATCGAGGAGACGATCATCCTCGACGGGATACTGTTCCGACTCATCGACACAGCCGGTCTGCGCGAGACGCAAGACGAGATAGAGAACCTCGGCATCGCCCGCACCCAAGCCGCCATCGAGAAGGCGGCGATCATCCTGGACTTATCAGGAAATTCCGGAGATTCCGGAAAAGCGGTGATTCAGGTAGTGAACAAGAGCGACCTGATGACGGCGGAGCAGAAGGCGGCTGTGGATGCCGCTGCCGTCCTCATCAGTGCGAAGAACGGGGATATCGCTCCGCTGCGCGAGCGGCTGGTGGAAGAGGCGCACCGGCTCTTAGCGGATGCCTCGGAGGGCGTGTGTATCTCGGGGGAGCGGCACTATGAGGCGCTGGTGCGGGCACTCACGGGGATACGTGCGGTGAAGGACGGGATAAAGCAAGCCATCAGCGGAGAGTTCTTGTCGATGGACCTCAAAGAGGTGCTCAATGCTTTAGGCGAAGTCACGGGTCAAGTGACGAGTGACGAAGTGCTGGCGAATATCTTCTCTAAATTCTGTATCGGGAAATAGGTTTCCCTATTTTAGAAATTATAGGCAATGCCGAGGCCGTTGGTGCCGGAGGCGGTGAGGGACCAGTAGGCGGGAGCGTTCGGGTTAGCGTGGACGTTATACATGTTCGCGGCCCCATGCTGCTTATCGTAACCGAAGTTCAGCAATGCCAACGAGCCTACGACGGCGGCCGCGCCGCCGATGACCAAGCCGAAGCCGATACGGAAGTTAACGATCGCTTCCGTACTCGTAGGCGAGGGGAAGCCGAGTGCCATCCTCACGACCGGCGAGAGGTAGGTAGCCGTACAGAGGAGCAGTGGGATAGACGTCACTACGCAAGCGCCGCCGACACCGAGCAGGCACCATCCGCCGGTGGCTAAGACCCGTCCCTTATGGAAGACCTGATAGGCGGGCGTGCAGGTCTGCTGTAAGTAGCGTTCATAACCCGCTTTCTTGAGTACGGTGTCGCCTACATAGTAGAGGTTACCCACACGCGTAGTACGGGGTAATTGGGGCAGGCTGCCCTCGATCACGACACTCTGTTGTGCCATCATCGGCACGAAGATCAGACCCATCAGTAGGGTTAAGAGATATTTTTTCATAAGCTTGATCCTATTCCTTCATTCAGATATTGCATGGTCATATACATCACCAGGTCCTCCTGGGTCCACGTATCGCGTTTCTCCTTCCACATATCGAAGGTCTTGAGTCCATCGAGCGAGAACGGGTCGCCGTTTCTTACGTCGGAGATATTATGGAAATAATGCAGCGAATTGAGGTTATGCAGTTCCTTTGCGAAGGTGCTCTCGAAGATCCCCACTTCGTAATTAGATTCGCTCAGTCTTACCCGACCGTAACTCACGACGCGGTGTTTGGTGGTACGGTTGGTCAGCACATCGACCTCGAGGTCGCCTAAGGACTTCATCTTGGTCTTCGTCAGTTTATAGTCACCGTCCCACAGCAGGTATTCCTGTACGGAGACGAGCATATAGTCGCATACGTCCTCGGCTTGCATCTCGCAATAGGTCTTGAGGCTGTCGCTTACGAGGTAGAACATACTATCCTTGAAGACGATGGATATATCCAGGGTCACGGTCTTGACGGAGTCGATCTTTATCGTTTGGTTGAAGAGGTCGAACCGTTGGCGTTTGCCATATTGGTCAAAGCTAAACTGTATGCCCTCGGCATATTGTACGCAACCTTGCTCGACGGTGAAGAGTTTGCCGTTGGCAATGTCTTGTTCCTCCTGTAAGGCATCCATATACGAGCAACTCGCCAGGGAGAGGATGAAGAGAGATAAGAGTAGTTTTTTCATTTCTTATAGGCTTGTAACGTATTCTGTAATAGGGAGACGATGGTCATCGGTCCCACGCCGCCGGGTACGGGGGTGATATAAGCGCATTGGGGTGCGACCGCATCAAAATCCACATCCCCTGCGAGGCGGTAGCCCTTGGGGTTGGCGGGGTCGTCCACGCGGGTGATACCGACATCGATGACGGTGGTGCCGGGGGCGACCATATCGGCGGTGAGTAGACCCGGATGGCCTACGGCGACGATGATGATATCCGCGGTAAGGCAGATGGCTTTTAAGTTCTTTGTATGGCTATGGCAGAGGGTAACGGTAGCGTTGCCTTGCGTATGTTTCTGCATAAGGAGCGATGCCATGGGTTTGCCCACGATGTTACTGCGACCGATGACGACGATATGTCTGCCGTCGGTAGGGATATGATAGCGGGAGAGCAGTTCGCGTATGCCCCGCGGGGTAGCGGACAGGATACAGGGAAGGCCCTTCGCGGCGCGGCCGACGTTCTCGGGCGTGAGGCCGTCGACGTCCTTACGGTAATCGATGGCGGCGGTGATGGCGGACTCGCTGATATGGGCGGGTAAGGGCAGTTGCACGATGAACCCGTCGAGGTCGGGGGACTGGTTGAGGCGGTGAACGACGTCTAATAACTCCGCCTCGGTGATGGTGGATTCGAGGGCGATCTTCTCGACCTCGATACCGACCTGAGCACACGCTTTGATCTTATTGCTGACATAGGTCTCGGACGCGGGGTTATGTCCCACGATGACGATGCCGAGTTTAGGGGCACGGCGACCTTGGGCCGTTAGGGCGGCAATCTCGGAGGATAGTTCCTGTCGTATCTCAGCGGCTATTTGTTTTCCGTCTAATAGAGTCATATTATCTGCGTTTCATTTGTTGTATTTTCTTCATCATCTTAGCGGACTGCTCGAACTGTTTGAGGAACCGGTTTAGTTCGACAATGCTGCGTCCGGAGCCTTTAGCGATGCGTTCCTTACGGCTTCCGTTGAGGCAGCCGGGGTTGGCTCGTTCATAGGGGGTCATACTGCCGATGATGGCTTCGATGGGTTTGAAGGCATCGTCGCTTACCTCGACGTCCTTGAGGGCTTTGTCCATACCGGGGATCATGCCCATGAGGTCTTTCATAGAGCCCATCTTCTTGAACTGTTGCAGTTGGCCGATGAAGTCGTTAAAGTCGAATTGGTTATGGGCAATTTTCTTACTGATGCGTCGCGCCTCCTGTTCGTCGAACTGTTCTTGGGCGCGTTCCACGAGGCTGACTACGTCACCCATGCCCAGGATGCGGTCCGCCATACGGGAGGGGTGGAAGACATCGAGGGCTTCCATCTTCTCGCCGGTACCGATGAACTTAATGGGTTTATTGACAACGGTACGGATGGAGAGTGCGGCACCGCCGCGGGCATCGCCGTCCAGTTTAGTGAGGATGACGCCGTCGAAGTCGAGTCGGTCATTGAACTCCTTAGCGGTATTGACGGCGTCTTGTCCGGTCATGGAGTCGACGACGAAGAGGGTCTCTTGCGGGTTGATGGCGGACTTGATGGCAGCTATCTCGGTCATCATCTGTTCATCGATGGCCAGTCGTCCGGCGGTATCGATGATGACGACGTCGTAACCATAGGTGCGAGCCTCGGCGATAGCTTTCTTGGCTTTGGCGACGGGGTTCGTTTCGGTTTCCTCGGTATAGACCTTGACGCTGATCTGTTCGCCCAGCACGCGCAGTTGTTCGATGGCGGCAGGACGATAGACGTCGCAAGCGACGAGGAGGACCTTCTTACTCTTCTTGGTTTGGAGGTAGTTAGCGAGTTTCGCGGCGAAGGTCGTTTTACCGGAGCCTTGCAGACCGGAAAGCAGGATGACGGCGGGGGAGCCTTTGAGATTAATCTCTTCGGCTTCGCCGCCCATGAGGGTGGTGAGTTCGTCGTGGGTGATCTTGACCATCAGTTGTCCCGGACGAACGGCATTCATCACGTTTTGTCCGAGGGCTTTGGCTTTGACCTCGTCGGTGAACTGTTTAGCGGTTTTATAGTTTACATCCGCCTCCAAGAGGGCTTTACGGATATCCTTGACGGTTTCCGCGATGTTGATTTCGGTGATACGTCCTTCACCCTTCAGGATCTTAAATGAACGCTCAAGGCGTTCGCTCAGGTTGTCAAACATATTAATCTATATTCAGTAGTTGGTCTTCCATTAAATACACTTGTTCGAGGGGTACGCCTTTAGAGACGAGGATGCCTCGGTCGGGTCGGAAGAGGGCAAAGAATTTCTTTGCGGATCCGACCATTTGTCGGGCCTGTTTATAGTTCTCGTACGCCATGAGGCGGTCGCCTTTGATGAAACAGATATGGCCGTAGTTGATGTAGTCTTGTACGCTCGCTTTCTCGGAGCGCAGGTGTTCGACGAGTCGGGTCTCGGCGCTATCGAGGTGGTTCCACATCAGGTCGAGCAGTCCGGCATCGAGGTAGGAGTGTGCCAGTCGTTCGGCGCGCTCTTCGTCGGCACCCACGACGACGGTATATAGCCACGTCTGCGGAAGGAGGGAGATGAGTCCCGCCATATATTCGTTTTCGTTATTGGGTTTCCAGTCGAGTACTTCCTCGATATTGATTTGTCCCTCGCCGTTGACTTGTTGGAGCATGTTCTTTAGTTCGGACGGCAGGTTCTCCGAGTCGAACCCTTCGGACCTGAGTAGGTCTTTGAGTTTGACGGTGGTAGATTGGACGAAGGCGCACATCACCTCGAATATATCCTCCCCGCTGCCTATCTGTTGTTCGAAGGCGTCTTGCACCTTCGGGAAGAAGTCGATACGCACATCATAATGGATGAGGAGCATGATGAGGGTAACGCCAATCTGGTGCCGCAGCACCTCGTAAGGACAATCCAGGCACTGGATGAGGGCGAGGATAGCGTCCTCTTGGAAGAAGACCTTGAGGTTCGTTCCGAGGGCGGCTATCGCCATGAGGGCGACGGAGGATTGGTTTTCGTCTTGTACGGCATCGCAGAACCAGTCGAGGTCCTCGTCTTGGAGGCGCATGCAGTCGCTGAAGTAGCGCATGACGCTCGTGACACTGGTTGGGTCAAAGCCATGTTGTTCCTGTACGCGTCCGCGTTTGAGGCAGATATCCGCATAGACATCGTCCACGAGCCGGTAGGCTTCGCCGGTCATCTCGTCGAGTAAGCGTTCGCGTTCGGGATCGTCGGAGGAGAGGTAATAGTCGAAGAGGTAGCGGTAGTTCTGCTCAATCGAATGGTAGCGATTGGCATAGGTATCGACACCGAGTTCGGCTATCCACACTTTAAGGATAGTGAGGCAATGGTTGATCATTCGTTCACCCAGTGCCCGCTCAATCGTATCGCGTTGTTCGTCGAGATTCAACTTAGATTTCCTCCTTTATTAGGTAATCGTTACGGGATTGGGAGTTACGGATGATGAGTTCGCCCAAGAACCCGGCGAGGAACAGCATGCAGCCCAGCACCATCATCAGTATCGACAGATGGAAATACGGGTTATCGGCTACGAGCATGGCGTGAACGCCTTGCGCTAAGGCGTGCAGTTTCATTGCGCCTACGATGATGATAGCGATGAAACCGAGTACGAACATCAGGCTACCGATGAGACCGAAGAAATGCATGGGTTGTTTACCGAACTTATTGAGGAACCATAGGGTCATGAGGTCGAGGTAACCATTGACGAAACGGTTGAGTCCGAACTTACTAACCCCAAACTCGCGTTTACGGTGTTGTACCACTTTCTCGCCGATGCGGGTGAACCCGGCGTTCTTAGCCAGGTACGGGATATAACGGTGCATCTCGGAGAAGACCTCGATGTTTTTCACCACCTCGAGGCGATAGGCTTTGAGGCCGCAGTTCATGTCGTGCAGGGGGATACCGGTGACCTTACGGGCGGTAGCGTTAAAGAGTTTGGACGGCAGGTTCTTCGTCAGTTTATTATCGTAGCGTTTCTGTTTCCATCCGCTGACGAGGTCGAAGCCCTCCTCGGTGATCATGTGATAGAGTTCGGGTATCTCGTCGGGGGAGTCTTGCAGGTCGGCGTCCATGGTGATGACCACGTTACCTTGGGCGGCTTTGAAGCCGCAGTAGAGGGCCGCTGACTTACCGTAGTTACGTCTGAAACAGATGCCGCGCACGGTGTCTTTGCCCTGTTTTTTGAGGTCCTCAATGACTTGCCACGAGGCATCGGTACTTCCGTCGTTGACGAAGATGATCTCGTACTGATAGTTGTTTGCTTGCATCACCTTCGCGATCCACTCATAGAGTTTGGGAAGGGACTCGGCCTCATTAAAGAGAGGCACGATGACAGATATATCCATTGTTTTCATTGCTTATAGGTGTTGGCGATACTCCGCTACTTTCGTTGCGAAGTTATCCTTGAGTTTTGCGGGAATCGGTTCCGCCGGCGGCGATACCATCTTCAGCGGGTCGATGGGGACCCCGTTTTTCCATACGCGGAAGTCGAGGTGGGGTCCGGTGCTGGCACCCGTAGAGCCTACGTATCCGATGACCTCGCCCTGCTTGACATGCTGTCCGACCTTAAGGTTCTTAGCGTATTTGGAAAGGTGGAGGTAGGCGGTGGTATAGGTGCTGTTATGTTTGATTTTGATGGTGTTTCCTCCGCCGCCCTTATAGGCTTTGAAGGTGACGATACCGTCACCGATAGCCACGACGGGGGTACCGACGGGCGCCGCATAGTCCACACCCGTATGGGGGCGGACGATCTTATAGACGGGGTGTTTGCGGGCATAGGTGAAGGTAGAGGAGATACGGCGGTAGTTGAGCGGGGCTTTGAGGAAAGCCTTGCGGAGGCTATTGCCGTTACCGTCAAAATAATTGCTGATGTTTTCGCGATTATAGAAGAACGCCTCCTGCCACTGTTTGCCGTGGTAGAAGTTAGCGGCATAGATACGGCCCACGCCGTAGCGGACGGAGTCGACATAGTATTCCTCGAAATACATCGATACCGAGTCGCCAGGTTGGAGGGCAAAGAAGTCGATGGTCCATGCATATATCTCACTCAGGTCGAGTGCCAGGTCCACGGGCAGGTGGTTATCCACCATCGCGTTCCATAGGCTGGTCTCGATGGCTACCTTTGCGGAGCGGTGGACGGTCTCGATGGGTTTGACCTGTTTCTCGACGTACATCGAGTCGGTAAGGTGGAAGACATAGGCTTCGCGCACGGAGGCTTCATAGACGAAGTAACAAAGGTGTTGTTCCTGCTGTTCGTCGACCTGATAGAAGAGCAGATACGGTTTATCCGGTCGGAAGGCGCGCGGGTCGAACTGTTTGCGGGTGAGGGAGGAGACGAACACGAACTGCTGTCGGTTGACGCCGGCGGATTGGAAGATCGCGCCTAGGGTCTGTCCTTTTTGGACGATACCCGTATCCACGCGGAAGGAGTCCACGGGAATGCCGTAGGCATAGGTCACGGGTTTAGAGGAATGATGTCCGCAGGCGAGCATCGTGATACACAGTAATAATAGTCCTATTATCTTCTTCATTTCTTTTTTGGGAATTTGCGGAACCAACCGCTTACTTTTAGTCGAATGACGCCCAGGAGGGCTTCGGAGAAGATACCGCCGGACATCTTACTGGTACCCAGGACGCGGTTGACGAACACGATGGGCACCTCCACGATGGTGAAGCCGCACTTGAAGGCGGTATACTTCATCTCGATCTGGAAGGCATAGCCTTTGAAGCGTATCTTATCGAGTTCGAT
>CALCGR010000020.1 GCA_937901025.1 uncultured Bacteroidales bacterium | reverse complement strand
GTCATTCGGGATTGCAACTGCCGGCTATCTCGTTGGGTTTTTGGCACAACTTCGGCAGCATCGATAACTACGAGAACGGCGAACAGATCGTTCTTCGTGCGTGGGACTTAGGTGTCACTCACTTCGACTTGGCGAACAACTATGGTCCGGTGGCGGGTTCGGCAGAAACGAACTTCGGTCGTATCTTACACAATAACCTCCTCGCCCATCGCGACGAGATGATTATCTCCACGAAGGCGGGCTATATGATGTGGCCCGGTCCCTATGGGGATGGCAGTTCACGTAAGTATTTGATGGCGAGTCTGGACCAAAGCCTCAAGCGCATGGGCCTCGACTATGTCGATATCTTCTATTCCCATCGCTATGACGCTAACACGCCTATCGAGGAGACGATGCAGGCCCTCGTGGATATCGTGCATGCGGGTAAGGCGTTATATGTAGGTATCTCCAATTATCCGGCGGATAAGCAACAACAGGCCTGCGACTATCTGGCGGCAGCGCATGTGCCGTGTCTCATCGGACAGTATCGGGCGAATATGTTCGACGACAGGACGCTAAAAGAGAACCTGCCGGTTGCACGCAAGAACGGGACGGGATTTATCTGTTTCTCGCCCTTGGCACAAGGGTTATTGACTGACCGTTATCTGAATGGTATCCCGAAGGACAGCCGTGCGGCCTCGGGTCGCGGCAATGGGGCTATTGATGTGTCGGCCGTAACGGAGGAGAAGGTGCAGCGTGCTCGCGCGTTGAACGAAGAAGCGAAGGCGCAGGGATTGAGTCTGTCGCAATATGCGCTACAGTGGTTGCTTGACCACGAAGGGGTTACGTCTGTGCTTATCGGTGCCAGCAGCGTAAGGCAGCTCGAAGCAAACATGCTTCCCTAATCAAACAGCGTGGGGTTGTCTTGATCAAAACGCTTGAGGATATTCTGCATTAAGGTTTGACGGATGAGTTTGCTACGGTTCTTGACCGTATATTTCTCGCAATACTTATCCAAGGCACGCATCTCACTATCGTTGAGTACGATACTCACGCGATGCGTACGCGGTTGTTTCTTACTATGAAAAGAGGATTTACTCATTAGAACACAATCGCACATTTAGCTCCTATACCCACAAAACACCGTCCCGCCATCGGGTTCTCATATTGTCCTTCCCCGTGTTCTTCAATCACACTGAGCGAAGTCTGCTGAAAAAAGACGTTGACACCCAACAGAACCGCCGACTTTTCTGTCATCTGATACCGATAGCATAGGTCAATGGCGGCGTGCAAGCCACCCTTGTAGTTCTTACTCGTAGCAATACCATACCCCGCCGAGAAATTGATTTGCGGCGCATGCTGAGCATCGATGATGGGAATACGCGCTACCACTTGAAGGGGAATAAACGAATATGTCTTATCCGCAAGGAAGACACCCGCATAACCTACCGCACCTCCCAACAGGATATTCTTGCCCATCACCCTACGGGTACCAATCAAGAAATCCGCCGTCACATATCCGCCCCACGAGGATTGGGGCATCGTCACCGCACCCCCCGCTGCTTCTATCGAGAGCGAGACCTTACGCGCGGATATCTGGATATCCGAATTAGCAATCTGCGTAAGCATCGGTGTTTCCTCCATCTGAGCCTCACCGATAGACCTTATATCCGCTCGCGGACATTGAAAACGTGTACCGGTAGCATCACGTAGGATGACCACTTCCTCGTTTTGGAAGATGATCTCACCGGTATACCGTTTTCCCGACTTCAGGATAACCACTTCGGCACTGAGTGCCGTCGCTATCCATAGTAGACAAAGGATAAGAATCGTTTTTCGCATATTATTGGATGGGTATAAAATCTATTTGTGCACGTTCGATATCGGCCCTCACCACCTGTACCCGCATAGGGTCACCCATGGTAAAGGTCTTGCCGGTTGTTTCGCCGATGAGGCGGTAGTTCTTCTCGTCATACTGCATATACTCCCCAGGCATAATATCACGCATGTGTATCAGTCCCTCGCATCGAGAGTCATTGAGTTCAATGAAGAGTCCGAAGTCCGTCACACCGGAGATGGTACCGTCAAACACTTCGCCCACATGATCACTCATCCATAGCGTTTGGTAGAGTTTGACGGAGTCCCGCTCTTTCTCTTGTGCCACTAGTTCCATCTCGGAACAATGACGGCACGCCTGCTCCAGTAGTTCTGTCTCGGTCTTGGGGTCCTTAGAGGTCTTGCCCCTAAGGATATACTTATCCACGAGCCGATGGACCATCATATCCGGATAACGGCGGATGGGCGAGGTGAAATGCGTATAATGGGTGAAACGAAGACCAAAGTGACCGATATTATGAGTCGAATACTCGGCTTTCGCCATGGCCCGAATCGTCAGTAGGTCAATCACCTCAGACCGCACACGCTCCTTCATCTTCCGCCTAAACTGCTCCACTTGTCTGAGTTTGTCCTTATCGGGCAAGTCGTGTACGCGATATACGAACGGCAGCGACCCTACCTCAGAGGCTACCGTACGGTTGGCCAGCAACATAAACTCCTCAATAAGATGATGGGCGGGCGTGGGTTTTTCAAAATAGATGGCCGTCGGATGACCATGTTTATCGAGTTCAAAACGCGGTTCGTCCTTGTCAATCGCCAAGGCTCCTGCCGCCAGTCGACGCTGACGAAGAGAGAGGGCCATGAGGTTCAACTCTCTCAGGGCATCCGCGAGTTCACTTTTTTCTGCATTATCCAGCATCACCTGCGCCTCATCGTAGGTGAGGCGATAGTCGGAACGAATAACCGTACGACAGATCTTGTGCTTAACAACTTTCGCATCCGCCGTCATTGTGAAGATGACGGACATACAGAGCTTATCCTCGTTGGGACGAAGGGAACATAGGTCATTGCATAGCCGTTCGGGCAACATAGGGGTTACCCGATTGACTTCGTAGATGGTCGTACCCTTGCGATAGGCCTCGTCATCAATGTCCGTATCGGGCAAAACATAATGGGTGACATCGGCAATATGTACGCCCACCTGGTAGAGTCCGTCCTCCAACGGGACAAACGAAAGGGCATCATCAAAGTCCTTGGCATCCGCCGGGTCAATGGTGAAAGTAAGAACCTCGCGCATATCGCGTCTGCGGAAGATTTCTTGTTTAATATCGTCCTTTATCGAAGGCATCTGGGCATAAAATTGCAATATCGACTGCAAAATTACAAAATATTTTGCATATTTGCAAAATTTTAACTATTTTTGCAGCAAATTTTGAGAAATACCGCATCATGCACGCCAAAAGTGAGGTACATATCAAGAATCGAAGGGCGTTTTTTGATTACGCCATCCTCGATAAGTACGTAGCCGGGATTCAACTCTTCGGAACGGAGATTAAGTCCATTCGGGAGAGCAAGGCTTCCTTGGCGGATACGTATTGTATCTTCATGGGTAGAGAACTGTGGGTGAAGCAGATGAATATCTCCGAATATCGTTTTGGCTCCTATGCCAATCACGAGGTAAGGCGCGACCGCAAGCTGCTGCTCACCCGCAAGGAACTCAATAAACTGGAACGGCAGACCAAAGAAAGCGGTAAAACGATCATCCCCCTCTCCTTATTTATTAACGCGCACGGGTACGCGAAGATGGAAATCGGACTCTGTCAAGGTAAACATGAATACGACAAACGGCAGACCATCAAACAACGCGAAGCGGATCGGGAATTAAGAGAAACAAAAAAAGCAGTTCGATGACTGCTTTTTTTGTGGTCCCTCAAGGGCTTGAACCTTGGACCCCCTGATTATGAGTCAGGTGCTACTAACCAACTGAGCTAAGAGACCCCACACACAAAGTGTTATTGTTTCGTGGTCGGTTGCTTAACGCCACGCTGTTTCATATACGCCTTCTGCAACTCGATATCCTCACGATATTGTGCACGCAAGTCGTTGAAGAACGCACGGTCAACCAGACGGATCTCTACACGACGGTTCGGTGCATATTGTGCACTACTACGTTTACCCACCACAATACCTTTACTGATGGCGAACATTCGGTCGGATTCTACGCCGTGCTCAAATTGCAACTCCTCCAATACGTTTTGGGCACGTTCCTGACCCAGACGTTTGTTGTATGTTGCACTACCTACGTTATCGCAGTAACCAATGATGGCGGCAAACAAGTTAGGCTCCTGTTCCATGCGGTCAGCCACCTGTTGAATGATAACCAAAGCCTCATCCGACAAGTTGTAGCGGTCCGGGTTAAAGTATACATAGAAGTAGTTCTCTTTCTCCGATTCGGGGTTGGTGATATAGTTAATCGTACTATTGTAAATATTCGTGGTATCTCCGCCGTTACCCACTACCATCACAACCGTATCCTTATGGAATACCTCAATCGTATCGCGTTGAAGGATAACCAACGTATCCTTCTTAGCAGGCGTTCTCGGCACACCGGCAAAACTGCCTTCCAATACTCTACCCTTGTTCACGTAGTTGTTCACGTGTGACTTCTTATCCGCCTCAATCTTCCAACGCAGCAAGAGCTCTGTATCAAACACACCATCGTTATTATTACTGAGCAAACGACCATCCACCTTATCCGAAACATAGTACGTATAGAGCGCACGCAGACCTATTGCCAAGTCACGCGATACGTTAAAGTCAAAGGACAGACCGGCTTCCAAAGCACCTACGGCCTCGTATTTATCCATCTTATCGGGTTCACGATTCGCGGTATGGTACTTATTATATTCTGCTTCCCAAACCTTCACCGTTTCCCCGTTCGTATTGGTCACTTTGGTAAAACGACCCGTAGGATATTGGATAGGATTGCGCCAGAACATAGCACCACCACCACCAAAGATGTTCAACGCAAAGAGCTTCGTTGTTGCCTTCGGAAAGAAGATATTGAAGATATCGAAACTCAAATAAGCCACCGCTTGATGTTGGAAACCCTTCAATAAACGAGCCGCATTATCCGCCGTCTTCGTATCCCCGTAAACACCTACATTACGGAACGTGTAATCAAACCCCATTCCCCACGTAGGATTGAACTTATAATCCGCACCCAAACCGATGGACGGACCACAAACGCTATGCTTCTTCTCAGAGGCAAAGTCACCATCGAACACGTTAAAACCGCCATGCAGATAGAGCGACCAGTTAGCGTCCTCGTCGGACACCTTATTACGACCATTCTCTGTAACATCCCAAGGGTGGATGCCCTTTTCTTCTCTACCCGTACGGGTGTTCTTGGCATTTGGACGATTAGCAGGAGCCGCTACCATGAGCGAAGCACTAATTAGAGCTAAGGAAAAAAGGATAAGTTTTTTCATATCTTTTCTTATTTAATAATTACAAATTTACCTTCCGTTGAATGCTATTTACACATTCAGCGTGCAAAGTTACAACTTTTTTTTTAATTGTACAACTTTTTTTGAAAAAAAATTACTTTTTTTTAAAATCTTATCAATTTATTTGCATATATGCTCAATTTTTTGTAACTTTGCAACGCGAAAAATAAAAGATTATATCCTATGAATATTTTAGAACAAATGCTTGCGCGTGCGAAGAGTCATCCTCAGCGCATCGTTTTGCCGGAAGGCGATGAGCCTCGCACCTTGGAAGCAGCCAATACCATTCTAAAAGAAGGTATTGCCCAACTCATTCTCATCGGTAACCAGACCACCATCCTAAGTATGGCAAAGGAACGCGGACTAACCTTCATTGATCAAGCCACGATTGTAGACCCCGAGACGGATGCGCGTATGGGTATGTACGCGAGCCTCTTATACGAATTGCGTAAGGCGAAGGGGATGACCGAAGAGGAGGCCGCCAAAAAAGCGAAAGACCCTCTGTATTTAGGCTGCCTGATGATCAAGAACGGCGATGCCGATGGCGAACTGGCCGGTGCTCGCGGCACCACGGCGGATACGATTCGCCCGGCCTTCCAGATACTCAAAACCAAACCCGGTGTATCGGTAGTGAGCGGAGCCTTCCTTATGTTCACCCCCGCCCAACAATTAGGCGAAGAGGGCTTCCTCGTGTTTGCCGACTGCGCGGTTAACCCCTGTCCGAATGCGGAAGAGTTAGCGCAAATAGCCATCTCCACAGCCGAGACAGCCAAGAGCATTGCCGGTATCGAACCCCGCGTAGCAATGCTGTCCTTCTCCACGAAGGGGAGTGCCAAGCACGAACTCATAGATAAAGTGACTCAGGCCACACGCATCGCTAAAGAGAAAGCCCCCGAACTCATGCTCGACGGCGAACTGCAAGCCGATGCCGCCTTGATTGCTACCGTAGCGAAAACCAAAGCTCCGGGTAGCGAGGTAGCCGGTAAGGCCAACGTGCTGGTCTTCCCCGACCTGCAAGCCGGAAACATCGGATACAAACTCGTAGAGCGTTTCTCCGGTGCCGACGCCGTAGGTCCTATCCTACAAGGAATCGCCGCCCCCGTCAACGACCTTAGTCGCGGATGTAAGGTGCAGGATATCGTACAAATGATTATTATTACGGCTTGCCAAGCCATCAAAGATTAACAATATGAAGATACTGGTATTAAACTGTGGTAGTTCATCCATTAAGTATGCGCTGTATAATATGGATACGCGCGAAGTGATTGCATCCGGAGGTGCAGAACGAGTAGGTATGCCCGAAGCATTTGTGAAGGTCAAACTCCCCAATGGGGAGAAACGGCAGATCATGCACGACATCCCCGAACATACGGAAGGGGTGAAGTTCATCCTTTCCTTGCTTACCGACCCTCAGATCGGGGCTATCCAATCCCTCAAAGAAATCAATGCCGTAGGCCATCGGATGGTGCACGGCGGCGAGAAATTTAAGCAGTCAGTCCTCATCACGGACGAGGTACTGAAAGCCTTTGAGGCGTGCAGCGACTTAGCTCCGTTGCATAATCCCGCCAACCTAAAAGGTATCCGCGCCGTGAGCGAACTCATGCCCGGACTGCCACAAGTAGGTGTCTTCGATACCGCTTTCCACCAAACCATGCCCGATTATGCTTTCCTCTATGCCCTACCCTATGAGGTGTACGAGAAATATGGCGTTCGTCGCTATGGCTTCCACGGAACGAGTCACCGCTACGTCTCCAAACGCGTATGCGATTTCTTAGGCGTTGACTATACCAAACAACGTATCATCACTTGCCATATCGGCAATGGCGGCTCGCTGGCAGCCGTGAAGAACGGACAGTGTATCGATACCACGATGGGACTCACCCCGCTGGAGGGTATCATGATGGGCACCCGCTCGGGCGACGTGGACGGAGGTGCCATCACGTACCTGCAAAAGAAACTGAACCTCAGCCCGGACGAGATGTCCAACTACCTCAATAAAAAATCCGGCGTTCAAGGTGTGTTCGGCGTCTCGTCGGACATGCGCGAACTCGAAAGCGCTTGCGCTAACCAAGACCCCAGAGCCCTCCTGGCGCTGAAGATGTACAACTACAAAATCAAGAAATATATCGGTGCCTTTGCTGCCGCCATGGGTGGCGTGGATATCATCGTGTTCACCGCCGGTGTGGGAGAAAACCAACCCAGCATGCGTGCCGGAGCTGTCGAAGGACTCGAGTTCTTAGGCGTAAAGATTGACCCGACCATCAATGCCCAAGTGCGCGGAGAGGAAAAAATCATCTCTACCCCCGACAGCAAAGTCAAAGTGGTGGTCATCCCTACCGACGAAGAACTGATGATCGCCTCCGACACCCTGGAGTTGATTCAAAAATGATGAATTTATAAATGATGAATTGAGCTATATGAAACCCATCATCTATCAATTATTACCTCGTACGTTTACCAACTATAACGAGACGCGTAAACCCAATGGTAGTAAGGAGGAAAACGGCTGTGGTACGTTTGCGGACATCACCCCGAAAGCACTCAAAGCGATTGTCGACTTAGGGGCTACCCACGTATGGTACACCGGCGTCATCCGCCATGCCACGGCCGAGTTTAACACCCCCGCTATCACCAAAGGTAAGGCCGGCAGTCCGTATGCCATCACCGACTACTACGACGTAGACCCGGACCTGAGCAAAGACCCGGAAAAACGCGTAGCGGAGTTTGAGGCATTAGTGCGCCGTACCCATAAAGCCGGACTGAAGGTCATCATCGACTTTGTTCCCAACCATGTGGCGCGCGAGTATAAGTCGGCCTGCAAACCCAAAGGCGTCAAGGACCTCGGACAAACCGACCATCCCGAATGGGCCTTCTCTCCGCTCAATAACTTCTACTATATCCCCGGACAGCGATTCGCTCCCAACTTTGATATCCAAGGTTATGAGGAGTTCCCCGCCAAGGTGACCGGCAACGACTGTTTTACCGCTTGCCCTAATCGCGACGATTGGTACGAGACCGTCAAACTCAACTACGGCGTCTACTACCAAGGCGGCGGAGAAAAACAGTTCAACCCTATTCCCGATACATGGAAGAAGATGCTCGACATCCTTCGCTTCTGGTCGCGTAAGGGTATTGACGCCTTCCGCGTGGACATGGCAGAGATGGTACCCGTCGAGTTCTGGCGTTGGGTCATCCCGCAAGTGCATACGTTCTACCCCGAGGTTCAATTCATCGCAGAGTGTTACAACCCAACCCTCTATCGCGACTTTCTCGCCGCCGGGTTCGAATACCTATACGACAAAGTGGGTATGTATGAATACCTGCGCGGCGTAACCAGTAAGAACTGGGCCGTGGAGGGTATCACCCAACACTGGCAATCGGTAGCGGACATCCAAGACCGCATGCTTTATTTCCTCGAGAACCACGACGAACAACGTATCGCCAGCGGGTTCTTCTGCGGACGCGGGATATGCGCTGAACCGGCAATGATCGTAGCGGCCACCTTAGGAAAAAACCCGCTACTCATCTACTCCGGACAAGAACTCGGGGAGACCGGTATGGACTATGAGGGATATTCCGGCATCGATGGCCACACCTCTATCTTCGACTATTGGGGCGTCAAGTCCATCCAAGCATGGGCTAACCACGGGAAGTTCGACGGCAAGAACCTGAGCAAGGAACAAAAAGAACTGCGGAAGTTCTACCAAAAACTGCTCACCGCAGCAAGGGATGAGCAAGCGATAAGCAAGGGACTGATGTACGACCTGGAGTATGCCCAATCGGAACATTTCAATAAGCACGAACAGTTCGCTTTCCTGCGGAAAGAGGATGAGGATATCCTACTCATCGTCACGAACTTCGACGACAAGCACGTGGATATCGACGTCCATATCCCCGAGGACGCCTTCGCTTATCTCAAGCAAAAAGAGTGGCGCAAAGCCGCTGCCGTGGACCTACTCACCGGCAAGAAATGGAAAAAACTCTCCTTCACCTCCACGACCCCCATTCATCTCTCCTTAGACGCGTGGAAAGGAGTGATTCTTAAGCTGTCACCATCGAAGTAATGCGGGATATCGTTCGTCTCATACGCTTACCCAACCTGGTCTTCTTAGGCATCTTAGTATGGGTGATGGAGAAATGGGTAGCCATCCCCGTCTTACAATCCATCCGCTACGATGCCATCCTAAGCAACGGGTTCCTCTGCCTTCTCATGATCTCCATGGTCTGTATCGCCGCCGGAGGGTATGTCATCAACGATTATTTCGATGTGAAGATTGACCGCATCAATCGTC
>CALCGR010000019.1 GCA_937901025.1 uncultured Bacteroidales bacterium | reverse complement strand
GTTCCCATCTGTAATGTCGGTTTATCCGTAGGTGAGAACTGCGCTTTCAGCGCGGCTGCTTTGGCTGATTGTAATAAATGGTCGTCCCCCGTATTCGTTCCTCTACCTACCGAGGCATTGACCACCTTCCCTTCTTTATCCACGGAGATGTTAATCACTACGATCCCCTCCGAGTTATAATCCTTTGCCGGTAACGGCAACTTTCCTATGAGCGAACGACCCGCCAACGAGTACGTGTTCTGACCCGTATTAGCCGTCCCCGTCACGTTCCCCGCTTGCTGCTCACCGACCGTCGTCCCGCTACCGGTCGTCGGCTCCGACGCGGCCCCGAACAAGGCTCCCATCGCTTGCGCCTTGGCTATCGCCTGCTGACGCTTGCGCTCCTTCTCCGCTTCCTCCCGTTTCTTCTGCTCCGCTAACGCCAGAGCCTCCTCGTCCTCCTGCGTGATATAATCCTCCTTGGCCGACTGCGACTCCGTAGCGGGCTGCGACACTACCGGTTCCGTCGGCGGCACCGGCATCGGTTGCGGTTCGGGCTGAACACCCTGACCCTCCGACTCTTGGCCGAAGGCTACCACAATACCTTCATCCTCCATCATCTCCGGCACGCCGATATACACGAACCATAACAACGCCAACACCCCTGCCAAAGTCACAAGGGTACCAAAACTCGCAATGATATGGGACTTCTGTTCGGTCTTCATCGTTTGGTGGCAATAACCACTTTCATCTTGTACTGATTAGCTATATCGAGGACGCGAACCACCTCTTTATACGCGATATCCTGGTCCGCGTGCAAGGCTACGTACATCGACGAGTCTTGCTGCTGAACGCTGCATAGATACGCTTCCAAGTCTTCGGGAGCAATCGCGATGGGTTTTTCCTTACCTAAGGCTACGAAATAATTCCCCAAGTTGTCAATGCTCACCTTGGCTACCACCTGGCGCGTCGTGGTCTTAGACGACGATTGCGGCAGGTTAATCTTAATATCATTCGGAGACGACATCGTACTCGCCATCACAAAGAACAGCAGCAGTAAAAAAATCAAATCCGTCATAGAGGACATGGCAAACATCGCCTCTATCTTATTTCTACGTTTAAGAGCCATAATTATGCAGGTTCGTTCATTAAGTCCATAAATTCTAACGTCTTCGCCTCCAAACTGCGAATCACGCGGTCAATACGGGCTACCAGGAAGTTGTACGCAAACATCGCCAATATACCTACAATCAGACCCCCAATCGTCGTCACCATCGCCTGATACATGCCCTCGCTCAGTGCACTCATCTCAATGATGCCGCTGGCGTTTTGCGCCATGTTAAAGAACGTCTGTACCATACCCAGCACCGTCCCTAAGAAACCCAGCATCGGTGCTCCGGCAGCAATCGTGGCCATGATGACCAAACCCTTCTCCAGGTTCGCTACCTCCAGGTTTCCTACGTTCTCCACCGCTACTTGTACATCCTGCATCGGACGACCGATACGGGTGATACCCTTCTCAATCATTCGCGCCGCAGGCGTACCTACCGTACGGCAGAGCTTCGAAGCCGAATCAATATCCCCGTTGTGGATAAAATCGCGAATGCGATTCATAAATAACTTGTCATCCTTACTCGCCGCACTGATCACCACCATACGCTCGATGAACAAATACACGGCCCAAGCCAATAGCACCGCCAGAACAATCATAATCCAGCCGCCGTATTGAGCCATAGTAAATAAATTAATGGTCTGTGCCGTTTCTTCCATGACGGTCTCTTCCGCCATCGCTAAAGTGTCAATTTGTAATAACATATCTGTATTGTTTTATGGTTTCTTCTATTCCTAAATAAAGCGCATCCGCAATCACCGCGTGACCGATACTCACTTCGTCCGTCCACGGGAAAGCATGTATAAACGCACCTAAGTTCTTACGATTCAAATCGTGACCCGCATTCAATCCCAATCCCAACTCTCTCGCCTTCTCCGCCGCCTTACGGTAATGTTCAATCGCCGCCTTCGGGTCCGACTCATATTCCGCCGCATACGGACCCGTATACAACTCTACCCTATCCGCACCCGTCTTCGCCGCATAAACAACCATCTCCTCCTCCGGGTCTACGAAAACACTTACCCGTATCCCCCGCTCGTGAAAGAAACCGACAATCTCTCTCAACTTCTCCTCATTGGCCTTCGTATCCCAACCGTGATTACTGGTCAACTGCCCGGGATCATCCGGCACCAGCGTCACCTGCGTCGGACCCACCTCCGCTACCAACTGCTGAAAAGCCGGCGTGGGATTGCCCTCGATATTGAGCTCCGTGGTCACTATCGATTTCAATGCCAGCACATCCGCTCGGCGGATATGACGCTCATCCGGACGCGGATGCACCGTGATTCCTTGCGCCCCAAAGCGTTCGCAGTCCTTTGCAAACTGCTCTACATCCGGCAGGTTTCCCCCGCGCGCGTTGCGCAATGTCGCTACCTTATTAATATTTATACTGAGCTTCGTCATGAAGTGCATTCAAAATCCGCGACAAAATTACAAAAAATTTTTGATATATGCAAGCATATCCGTCGTTTTTTTGATTTTTCCTGCAAAATATTTGCGTATTTCAAAATTTTATCGTACCTTTGCACCCAAATTCATAAAATTCATCCTTATGAGGGTAGCAATTTTTGGTAACGCCATGAAGGCAAATATGCCGGAAGAAGTGGCACACGTACTCGAGTTTATGCAGCGCCGAGGCGTCGAAGTATGCCTCTCCCAAGAACTGAGGCAGGAACTCAACCTGCGCGATTATCGGCCCTTCCCCGAGGAATGGGTCCTGGATAATGGCGAATGGAAACCCGTCAACGGGGAGAGCATCGACTTTGCCCTATCCATCGGCGGTGACGGTACCTTCCTTACTACCGCCTCCGTCATTGGCGATAAGAACATCCCTATCGTCGGCGTTAACTTAGGGCACCTCGGTTTCCTGGCCGAAGTGCAGGCGCGCAATGTCGACATCGTCATGGAAGACCTCGTCGCCGGTAAATACACCATCGAACAACGCTCCTTGCTGCAAGTCACCGGCTCCGAAGGCAGCCATATCATCAGCCCCAACGCCCTCAACGAGGTCGCCGTCCTCAAACAAGGACTCAGCAGTATGATTACCGTCGAAGCTAAAATCAATGGCGAAGACATCATCAATATGGAAGCCGACGGACTCGTCCTCTGTACCGCTACCGGCAGTACCGCCTATAACCTCAGCGTCGGCGGACCCATCATGGTGCCCCAAGCACGAGGTATCGTCCTCGCACCCGTCTCCAGCCATAGCCTGTCCGTGCGACCACTCGTCATCCCCGATGACTGGAAAGTGGACCTGAAAGTACGCTCACGTATCGGCAATTATATGCTCAGTATCGATGGCCGAAGCCAGATACTCGCCGACGAGGTGCTGCTCCATATCGAGAAAGCACCCTACACCATCAAACTCGTACAAGTGGGCGAAAACAGTTTCTTACATGCCCTCAAATCCAAAATGCTATGGGGAGCCAACTGAGAATCATCTATATGGGAACCCCCGACTTCGC
>CALCGR010000018.1 GCA_937901025.1 uncultured Bacteroidales bacterium | reverse complement strand
GTAACGACCCTGTCGGGTACTTGGCGAAAGTATGTGCTTGGACGGGGGTAGGAGGAAAAGAGGCGATAAGCAACCACGACCCGCGACTGAAGAACATCGTTATGGCAATGGCGGTCGTGGAGTGCGGTCCGGAAATTAAGCACTACAACGCAGCCCTCAACGAGGCGTTTGAGCAATTTAAGCCCAAGTTCCCGAAGATGGAACGATTCGAGAAACACCGCAATGAAGATTGAACTTAACGAACCGTTCCAAGTGATGAAGGGAGTGGTAGCAGGGGTAAACCCCGATAATGTCAATGAGCGTTATTACTACTGCTGCAATAAGCGTACAGGGCAGATGTACCTCAAACGATGCCCGACACGCAAACACAAACCCACCCCTGCACAACTCGCAGCAAGAGCAAGGTTTATCGAGATATACGGAAAGGGAAGACGTATTCAAAGAAACGACCCATAACCTAAACACTAACAACTAAAACCTAAACAACTATGGCAGTAATTCGACCTTTAGAGACCATCAAGTCGATGTCCAACAAAGTGTGTCAGCACAGCGATGTGTACTTCCGCACGAACAAACGCACGGGTAAGACCTATACTGGTAAGTTGTGCAATCCCTTCGAGGGTGAGCGCACCACCACGCAAAAGGCCAACATGACCCGCTTTGCGAAAGTGTCCGCGGCTATCCGCGCTCGTTTGGCCAATACGACCAATCCGGAAGTAGCCACTCTGAAAAAGGCTTATGAGGCACAGTACAAAATCGGTTCTCTGTTCGGCTTCGCTTGGAAGCAATGGAACGGCGAGTACGACGTTAACGGCGACCTCATCGACACCGACATGGAGGACAACGACTAACCTCCCACTCGTAAACGGCACGCGAGTATAAAGAAAGTGCCGATAACCTAAATTATTAACAACCTAAATTTTAACTATTATGTCTAAAGTAGTAAAATTAATTGAGCCTTTTGATCAGTTGTCCGGCAAGCTTTGCCAACACAGCAAACTGATTATCAATCTCGGCCGTAAGGGTGTCCGCAGGGACAACATGTGGACCGGCAAGCAGTGCTACACCCGCGACCTGACGGAGCATCCTTACACCGCTGACGAGACGAAAGTCCAAACGCGTTTCAAGGCTGTGCGCTTAGCCGTTCAGGCTACCAAGGTCAACCCCACGAAGTTGGCTCAAGCCTACGAGGCTTACGCTATGGTCCGCGACAACTACAAGTCGTTTGACTCGTACTTGTGGAAAGTCGAGACGGCGAAGTGGGACACGGAGCACGAGCAAATCGAGGACCAAGAGCCGGTGGATTAAGTAGATGAATAAACTTCAACTCGCCATCGCCGCCGGGTTAAGTCTCGGCGGCGTGGTTCTCCTAACGCTCGCTTTTTATGCTCCGCCGGTAGGCGAGATCCATTCCTCCGTCCTCGTCGCCTATGGCGAAACCCTCACCTTCGCCGGCTCCCTCCTCGGCATTGATTATCATTATCGCTATAAAAATTAG
>CALCGR010000017.1 GCA_937901025.1 uncultured Bacteroidales bacterium | reverse complement strand
TGCGAGGGTAGGGGCAAACCGATTATCTTACTTCACGGCAATGGGGGACATCACGCCAAACTCGAGACCATGCAGCGCCAATTGGCGCAAGCGGGTTACCTCGTCTATGCCCTCGACTCGCGCGGACAAGGCGACAATGAACCGCTCGAGGAGTACCACTATGCGGATATGGCAGCTGACGTGAAGGCATTCATCGAGGCTAAAGGTCTCGTCAAACCCGCCGTCTTCGGCTGGAGCGACGGAGGTATCGTTGCCCTGGAACTCGAGAGTTTCTATCCGGGTACGTGCTCGCTACTCATCACCTCAGGGGCAAACATCACCGTCGAGAACTCGATGAATCCCGCCATGGAAGACGAGATTTACGGAGAAGACCGAGAGAACGTTTCCCCGCTTGTGAAGATGATGCTCGAGGAACCGAACCTCACGGAAGCAGATTTGCAGCGCATCCAGATTCCCGTACTTGTGTGTGCAGGGAGTGAGGATATCATCCTCTATGAACACACCCACCTGATAGCCACCCTGCTACCAAAGGGAGAGGAGTTTATCGTGGAGGGACACGACCACGGTTCGCACATTAAACATAACCGTTTGATGGGAGATATCGTGCTCCAATACCTCAAGAAAAATAACTACTAATCTATCTAATATGAAAAACACTATCCGGCTAACCATCTTGGCCGCGTTTGTCATTTGTCTAAATGGCGTAGAAAGTCTTTGTGCTGCGGAGTCTTTTGTTGTCTTTGAACCACAAAAAGAGGCGTTTGCTCTCGTTGATAACCAAGCACCCGTCGCTTTATTTACACCCGCTCGTACAGAGGAAGGGGTGATGATGGCTGTCGCTAACTTACAAAAAGATATCCTTGCGGTCACAGGCGTTCGTCTGCCGCTCACGCATAAGCCACAACCCGGGTGTGTGGTGATAGGAACGATAGCACAACCGGCTATTCGTAAAGTCCTCCTTAAGGCGGGGGTGGACCTTGCTCAGTTGGAAGGCAAACGCGAGAAATATATCCTCACCACGTACGACAACCACCTGCTTATCGCCGGTAGTGATAAACGCGGTACTATCTATGGTATTTATGAATTGAGCCGTCAAATCGGCGTCAGCCCGTGGTATTGGTTTATGGATGTTCCTATCCGACAGCATAGTCAACTGTTTATTCGTCCGGGTGTCTATACCGATGGCGAACCGGCAGTAGCCTATCGGGGAATCTTCATCAATGACGAGTGGCCCTGTTTCGGTCGCTGGGCAATGGCACATTTTGGTGGACTGAATAGTGAGATGTATCAACACATCTTCGAGTTGCTGCTTCGTCTTAAAGGCAATTTCCTTTGGCCTGCGATGTGGGATAGCGCTTTCTTTGACGATGACCCTAACAACGGCGAATTGGCTAACAAGATGGGTATCGTGATGTCCACTTCCCACCACGAACCAATGAACCTTGCTCAACAAGATTGGAAACGGTGGGGCGGAACGGAAGCAAAATGGAATTATCTAACCCATAGCGACGAATTGCGCGCTTTTTGGCGAACAGGTATGGAACGCGCAAAAAACTGGGAAACGATAACAACCGTCGGAATGCGAGGGGACGGAGATATGGCGATGCCTTCCGCTCAGGATAATCAAGCTTTATTGGAACGCATTGTAGCCGACCAAAGACAGATTATTGAATCCGTTACGCATCAACCTGCACATAAGACACCTCAGGTGTGGGCTCTCTATAAGGAAGTACAAGATTATTATGACCAAGGAATGCAAGTGCCGGAGGATATAACGCTTATGCTATGCGACGACAACTGGGGAAATATCCGTCGTGTACCTGATGAGTTGAACCGCAATCGGAGGGGGGGCTTCGGACTCTATTATCACTTTGATTATGTAGGTGATCCACGAAACTCCAAGTGGGTTAATATATCCCCTATCCCTCGTGTTTGGGAACAACTGAACTTAGCCTACGAGTATGGCATCCGTCAGATTTGGATTGCTAATGTGGGAGACCTCAAACCGATGGAATATCCAATACAGTTCTTTTTGGATATGGCTTGGAACCCGCATCGTTTCAATGCTTCTAACCTCACTCAACATGCTGACTCTTTCTGCGCTTCCGTTTTCGGAGTGGATTATGCTTTGGAAGCTTCGCGTTTGTTGCGTACTTATGCAAAGTTCAATCGGCGCGTCACACCCGAGATGCTCGATGCTCACACTTTCTCGTTTGCCTATAACGAGTGGGATAGGGTAGTAGCTGATTATAACCGTTTGCGCGACGATGCTCGTCGATTAGAAGCCCATCTGCCTGACTCGTTACAATCTGCCTATTTTGAATTGATTGGCATGCCGATTGAAGGGGTATGTAACCTCTATAATATGTATTATGCCCAAGCCAAAGGATGGCCTACCCGTGTCAAAGAGTGTTATGAATACGATAGCCTACTTTCCGTTCGGTACCATCAGTTAGAGAATGGAAAATGGGACCACCTCATGGACGAGGTGCGTATCGGCTACACCTACTGGCAGACACCCGACCATCGCTCTATGCCGCAAGTGGATAGCCTAAATCCTTCTGTGACCGAGGCATTGCCACAACCCGTCGTGCCGGGTGGGTATCTCTCGGTGGAAGCCGAACACTTTACGCGCAAACAAGACGGCACATCCGTACAATGGACTATCATTCCGGAATTAGGTCGTACCCTCTCAGGATTGACAACCCAACCGGTAACGGCTTCCGTAGAAGGGGCGTGGGTGGAGTATGACTTCACCACTACCCAAAGCGATTCGGCACGCGTGATGGTGCGCTTGGCACCTACCCTCAATTACCTGCCTCAAGGTCAGCGTATCGTTATTCGGTTGGATAACCAAGAGCAAGTGGTGAATATCAACGGCCACTATCGAGGCGAACTGGGACAGTGGCAAAAAGACCATATTATTGATGTATGTCAAACATTTGCTTGTCAGCCCGGACAACATACATTGCGACTGACTCCCCTTGATAACGGAATCGTAATGGAAAAGATTATGGTGGATTGGGGAGGCTTGGAACCTTCTTTCTTGGGTCCTGAAGAAAACACATCTCCCCTGTCGTTGATCACCACTTGGGCTTGCGCCCCGCAGTGGCTGTCTGATTTGCCGCCCTTGGCGCACCAATGCCTCAATCAACGAGTACACGTGAGTGTTGGAGGAGAAGGCTTGGCATTGACACTCACCAATCGGTTTGGGGAATCGGAACTGTCGTTTGACTCCGTTTTTGTAGAGCAACACCTGATCTTGTTTAACGGACAGCCATCCGTTTCTATCCCCGCAGGAGAAGACGTGTGTTCGGATTGGATGCCGTATCCGATACGCGCATTAGATACGTTAACCATCACTCTTTATTATAATGAAGTACCCGCTACCCTGACTGGTCACTCCGGTTCTCGAACCACTTCCTTTATCAATCCATCATTTAGCCATTCGGGCGATCAATCCATCAATTCATCATTCATCCAATGGGTCTCTATCTTAAACATTCAGACCTATAACCCAAAGGCACATATCTGGGCAGCTTTGGGTAATAGTATTACCGATGGACGAGGAAGTACGACCGACAAACAAAACCGTTGGACGGATGTCGCTTCCACGCGCTTAAAGGATCAAGAAATAGGATTTATTAACCTTGGTATCGGAGGAAATTGTGTCTATGGCGGAGGGCTTGGTCCTTCGGCTGCCAAACGCTTTGAGCAGGACATTTTAGACCAAAAAGGAATAGAAGGTGTTATCCTTTATATCGGGGTCAATGATATAGGAGGATCCAAGGATATTGAAGCTACTTTCGATTCGCTCACTACGCATATTAGGCGTTTTATTACGCTTGCTCGTGAAAAAGGTTTATCCGTTTATGCTTGTACGATTACGCCTTTTGGTGGGCATTCTTACTATACCGAGGAGCACGAGCAACTGCGTCAGCGGTTTAATGACTGGCTTCGAACGAAGGCTTTGGTAGAGAAGGTGATTGATTTAGATGCGGTCTTGTCCGATCCGGAGCATCCTACGGCTATCCCTGCTGCCTTGCAAGATAATGATGGTTTGCATCCTTCCGTCTTAGGACATCAACGAATAGGGGAAGCGGTCTCAGAGTTCTTCTGAATAGAGCTCGGAACGAACATTTATAAGCGATTTTTGATAGAATATTGTAATTTTTTTGATTTTTTCTTGCATATTCAAAAAAAAAGCAGTACCTTTGCACCCGCAATTAGGAAAGTTGTCTGAGTGGTCGAAAGAGCCGCACTCGAAATGCGGTGTACGCATTACGTCGTACCGGGGGTTCGAATCCCTCACTTTCCGCAA
>CALCGR010000016.1 GCA_937901025.1 uncultured Bacteroidales bacterium | reverse complement strand
GGAGGGTATGTCATCAACGATTATTTCGATGTGAAGATTGACCGCATCAATCGTCCGGACCGCGTCATCGTCACGCGTACCATGGACAAGCAAACGGCCTTCCGACTGAGTGTCATCCTCTCCTCCATCGGTCTTGTCACCGGCGTCATGGCCGCTATCCTCTGCCGCAGTTGGACCGTCGGTATCCTTATCGGCATCACCCCCGGACTGCTTTGGTTTTATTCGTCGGGATATAAGCGGCAGTTCTTGATAGGGAATTTGATTATTGCGTTGTTGTCGAGTTTTCCGCCGTTGATTATCGCCTTTGCTAACATCGGCTATGCCCATAAACTATACGACCGTTTGGGGGACATCGTTTCTCAGACACCCCTACCCCACAGTCTTTTGGTGTGGCTCGGCGGGTTCGCCGTTTTTGCTTTCCTCACCACCTGGATACGGGAGATCATCAAGGATATGCAAGACCAGATAGGCGATGCCGAACTGGAGTGCCATACCTTACCCGTCGTCTTAGGCGACACGAAGACAAAGATTATTGTGACCGCGCTTATCCTCCTCACTATCGCCGGATTGAGTTATTGCCTTTTTGTTCTTTTGCCTTTTAACACAGCTTGGACCTCGCTCCCCGTTCGCTATTGGGCTTTTGGGCTTATGGTCCCGCTCGTTTGTCTTCTTGTCTTACTTTGGACGGCGAAGATTCCTGCGGATTACAAAGCACCACAGGAGGAAATGAAGTTTATTATGTTTATGGGAACCCTGTTCTCTTTTGTCATCTATAAACTGCTATGAACATTATCCTAGGCTCTCAGTCTCCCCGCCGCCGCGAACTCATGGCGGGTCTCGACATCCCGTTTACCGCGATTAATATCGATGCCGACGAGTCCTATCCCGCTTCCCTTCAAGCGGGGGATATACCTTTATATATATCGCGTGCTAAGGCGCGCGCGTACGAGAACCAACTCACCCCCGACGACCTACTTATCACCGCGGATACCATCGTCTGGATACATAACCATATGCTCGGCAAACCCGCCAACGGACAACAGGCCATCGAGATGCTGCGCGAACTCAGCGGGCAAACACACCAAGTCTATACCGCCGTCACGTTTCTTCACCAAGGCCGATACGAATCGTTCGTCGATCAGACGAACGTCACCTTCCGTCCCCTCACCGACGAAGAGATAGCTTATTACATCTCCCATTACCACCCCTTAGATAAGGCCGGCGCTTACGGAGTACAAGAATATATCGGATATATAGGCGTGACCCGAATGGTGGGGTCCTACTTCAATGTGATGGGGTTCCCGATTGCTCGGGTCTATGAGCAACTCAAACCCTATTTATAACTCAAAGTGGAAGGAGATCTTCACCCCGTTCCGTCCCCAAGCACCATACTTACGGGTGGCCCCACTCGGTAGTTCATATTCGTTGTACGTCAATCGACGCACGTAATCAATCCGTACGACTTTCAAGATATTCTCCAGACCTACCGTCAACTCCATATACGGTAACTTCCCTATCGGGGACGAAGTATACCCCTCGATATACTCGCCGGTATCCGTCCACTGAGAGGCATCGGAGAAACGATAGAGCCCTTCATTGCCCTCGATATAAGGGTTATTGCGATTCCCTAAATACCCGTAGATACCCGAGAACGAAACCAGTCCCCTCAGTTGTAACCGATTGATACCCGGGATACGATTGAGGATCCACCCTTTGAAATGATACGTGAGGTACCACCCCACATATCGATCCATCATAAACTCCATAGGTTGCATCAAGTTAAACCCGTTCTCGTTGCGGATAAACGTAGAGGTCGTACTCGGGGCATAGAGTTTGGTGAATGGTACCGGATTCCATATATACCCCACCTGCAACCGCGTATCCAGATGACCAAACGATGAGAACCAGAAGCGTTTGCCTACCTCCAACTCCGTATAGTTGTAATAAAACCCGCGCCCACCACTGGAACGGTCATCCAAATAACCCATCTTATGCGTCAAGCTCACCACCGGACCATCTTTCTCCAACGTAAACCTTGTATCCACCCCTTCCCTGCTCACCGGGAACGAACCTCCCGGCATGTACTTGAGTTCTACCATCCCCTCGTAACAATGATACCTGTCCACCGACTGCACCACACCTATCTGCCCATTAGGAAGATACCCCGTCACACGGTCATAACGCAAGGACCCTGCGGGACGATTGTACTCATAGTCAAAGCGAACCCGTACCGACAGATGATTCGGCCACTCTTTCATATACTCCGCCCGCGCACGTGCCACATACTGGAAGTTCTTCATCTTGGGTTTCATCAGCGGGATGGAACTGAAGATATTGTCCCTACCCAACCACCCGATGGAGGCACCCGGTTCCTCAACGTCGTATTGCCCCGTCACGGAGAGATAATGCCGCCAGGGTTCGTAGGGCTGATACTTCTTTTTATTAAAACTATATAAAACCGTCGCATTCCCTTTCGGCACCAGGTCATTCGTTCCGAAGGCTGCATACCCCTTAAAGAACCAATGCGGGTTGGCCCTGGCCGTGGTCATACCGCCTAAACGGAAACGTACCCCCTCAAGAATATTCCACGAAAGAAAATTGTAAATCGGTCCAAAGTCCCATTTCGATTCGCCCCAACGCGTCGAAGGCGAGGTCGCTACATACCGACTCGAGATAGCGTCGCAAAACATGATGAGCGAATTAAACTTCGGTAGCCGCTTGCACTCCTCCAACAGATCGATGATCGACCGCTCCGACTCAGACAACGGCTCCGGACGCAACGTATCCCAAAGAGCCATCCGCTCCCTCAACGTCAACGTGTCCTTGCGCCCGATACTATCCGTCACCAAGTCGCGCGTGAAGATAGCCTCATCAATTTGACTTGCAAAATCGTAATCACCGTAGATATACGTCTGCTGTCCGGTGATGTTCTTATACCGCTTGAAAACAAAAAAATCCGTAGTCGTGACTGTTCGGTCGGGAGCCCACAACCCATTATCCAATTGCCGGTATTGATGCTCAATCTGAATCGAGTTAACGAAGTTCAGGGCGATATTATAGGGTATGGACAGTGTGTACTGCTTCACCTTATACGACCCGTCATTCACTACATACAGATGACCCGAAAAAGCATAACTCTCCTCCGTAGCCGGTACGAAAGCAACGTCCATACAGTTATACCCGTCCACGGTGAGGGTGTCCTGCAAATAAAAGTGGTAATAACTCAGTGCCAACGTCGAGGACAAGGGCGATACAAACCGGTTGAAGAGAATCGTGATATCATTATCGTTAATATCAATCGGCTTAAACACCTGGTCCATCGTGTTACTGATCACCTGCGTGGTGAACATATCCTCAATACCATACTTACGCTTACGTTCCACCACCGTCTTGGCGCGCTGAGGGTCCCTTTGATAATACTGCTTCATCAGACTCTCGCGCATCGACACCGAGAGCGACGGACGAGCGGCATTCGTAGTATCCACATACTTACGAACGCACTCGTATCCCTTCCAAAAACCTTTCTCGAAATTAGGCTTAAAATCGTTGAGCTTAAACGAGGTACGCGAATATTCGTCCACCGTATAATAGGGCATCGTGTTCACCGTCATCGAGTCTTTCTGAGCTATCACATGCTCCATAAACACGACCGCCGGATTACCCTTACGACGATACCTCTCCTTCGCCTTCTCGTGCGGCTTGACTACCACCGTCCTTAACCGAACGGTCTTGATATCCTCCTCATCCTCGGCATATGCCCCGCTCACGGCACATAGACTCGTGCATAACAATACCAATAGCCCTATGTGCCTTCGCCTTGTCACGATTATAAGGACCACTCAAAACCATCCTTCGTGTCCTTGATAGCGAACCCTAAGGAGGTGAGTTCATTGCGAATCTTATCACTCGTAGCCCAGTCCTTATTCTGCTTTGCCTCCAAACGCAAGTTCAGCAATAAGTCAATGGCTTTCTTATAGGCCTCGGTATTCGTATCTACCCCGGCCGTTTCCTCTAACCGCAACCCCAACACGTCCATCGCATACGTCTTCCAAACCGAACGCAACTCCTCTAAATCCTTAGCCGCTATCGTTCCCTTACCGTCCGCAATGGTGTTAATCGCTTTCGCGGAATCAAAGAGGTGCTGCAAGACAATAGGCGTATTGAGGTCATCATCCATCGCCTCTTGACAACGCTCCCGTAATCCGGCTACCTCGACGGAGGTCGTCTCTGCGGGTTGGATCTTCATCAAACGACCATACGTCTCTTGCATCCTGGCAAACCCCTTCTCCGCAGCCTCTAAGGCCGACGACGAGAAATCTACCGTCGAGCGGTAATGCGCCATCAAGATAAAGAACCGTATCGTCATCGGCGAGAAGGGTTTCGTCAACAACTCGTGCTCCCCCTTGAAGAACTGCTCCAAGGTGATGAAGTTATGGTAACTCTTACCCATCTTCTTGCCCGCGATGGTGATCATGTTATTATGCATCCAGTAATGCACCGTATCGTGACCTAAGGCCGCACACGATTGCGCAATCTCCGCCTCGTGGTGCGGGAACATCAAGTCCATTCCTCCCCCGTGGATATCAAACTCCTCGCCTAAGTACTTCGTTCCCATCGTAGAGCACTCCATATGCCAACCCGGAAAACCTTCCGACCACGGACTCGGCCAATGCATGATATGCTCGGGCGAAGCTTTCTTCCATAACGCAAAGTCATAACTGTGTTTCTTCTCCGCCTGACCATCCAGCTCCCTCGTCTCCGTCTTGATCTGCTCCAGGTTGCGACCACTTAACTTCCCATACGGGAAATCCTTCGCGTACTTCTCCACATCCATATACACACTGCCTTCACTCACATACGCATACCCTTTGTCTAAGATCTTCTGCACGAAATTGATCTGCTCAATGATATGCCCACTGGCATGGGGTTCGATACTCGGCGGCAACACATTAAGGGCCTCCATGTCCCGATGATACCGGTTGGTGTAATATTGCACCACCTCCATCGGTTCCAACTGCTCCAGACGCGCTTTCTTGGCTATCTTATCCTCGCCCTCATCCGCATCGTGCTCCAAGTGACCTACATCCGTGATGTTCCTCACATACCTCACCTTATACCCTAACTGCATCAAATACCGATAGAGTACATCAAACGTGATGGCGGGACGGGCATGACCCAGATGAGCATCCCCGTACACCGTCGGTCCGCAGACATATAAGCCTACATGACCCTCGTGGATGGGACGAAAAAACTCTTTCTGTCTACTGAGCGTATTATAAATCTGCAACATTATAACAGCGTATTGGGATCTAAGTTATTCTTCTCTATGTCCTTGAAATAACGGAACGTTCCTACCTTCAACTCATCGCAAGCGGCCTCGTCGCAAACGATGATCCCGTGCTGGTGCATCTGCAACGCACTCACCGTCCACATGTGCGAGATCGGTTTCTCTATCGCGTGCAGTAACGCACGGGCTTTGTTATGACCATTCACTAAGACAAGCACCTCCTCGGCGTCCATCACCGTACCTACCCCTACCGTCAACGCGGTCTTCGGTACCAGGTTCACGTCGTTATTGAAGAACCGACTGTTCGCAATGATCGTATCCGTCGTCAACTCTTTCTTACGGGTGCGGGACGTCAACGACGAACCCGGCTCGTTGAAGGCGATATGACCGTCCGGACCGATACCGCCTAAGAACAGGTTGATACCGCCCATCTGTTTGATCTTGGCCTCATACCGAGCGCACTCTGCCTCCAAATCCGCAGCGTTGCCGTTGAGGATATTCACATTCTCCTTGCGGATATCGATATGACTGAAGAAATTATTCCACATGAAACTATGATAACTCTCCGGATGCTCCTCGGGAATCCCGACATACTCATCCATATTAAATGTTACCACATTGCGGAAACTGACTTTTCCCTCTTGATTGAGTTTGATGAGGTGCTTATACATTCCCAGCGGACTGCTGCCCGTCGGAAGACCTAAAACGAAAGGACGACTCTCCTTAGGACCAAACGCATTGATTTTCTTGGCTACATAATTGGCTGCCCACTCGGACATCAATTCATAATTGGTTTCAATAATTACTCGCATAACGCTTATTTTTTAGTTGTTTTTTTTAGCGGCTTTCGTTTCCTCTTCCAACTCCAGCACCACCGCGGAGCGTGCCGGCAAGTAGAGTTTCAACCAGCCTTTCTTATCTTTCTTATAGAGGTTATCCGATTGGGTGAAGTGCTCCACACTGTCATCCGACAACCCGAAGCCGGCAAAAGCCTTATCATCCGTATTGAGGATGACTTTGTACTTCCCTTCGGGAGCTAAGATACCATAATCCGAGAAGGACTTCACTCCGTTCCAGTTGAAGACGAACACGAGCTTCCCGCGACGATAGGCTATCACCTGATCGCCTTCGTTGTCCCATAAGGTATATACCCACGGCAGGTGCAACCCATTCTCGTCCTTGACAATCGCCAACTTCTCTTTCAGCAGACTCACCATCGCCTTATCGAACCTATCTAAGTCCGCAAAGTAATAGTTCGGGTGGTCTACTAAACTCCATTGACGACGGGCGTACTTATAACTCCAACCGTTGCCTTGACGCGGGAAGTCAATCCATTCGGGATGACCAAACTCATTGCCCATGAAATTCAGATACCCGCCATTGATGGTAGAAGCCGTGATGAGACGGATCATCTTATGCAGCGCAATACCCCTATCCACCATATACGTGGAATGACCATGTTCAAAGTGCCAATACATATCCGCGTCAATCAATCGGAAGATGATTGTCTTATCCCCTACCAATGCCTGGTCGTGACTCTCCGCATAAGAAACCGTCTTCTCGTCTTGCCTGCGGTTCGTCATCTCGTACAATATATGTCCGCCCTTCCAGTCTTCGTCCTTCTGCTCCTTGATATACTTAATCCAGAAATCCGGGATACCCATCGCCAACCGATAGTCAAAACCCATACCGCCATCGGCAATCGGACAAGCCAGTCCCGGCATACCCGACATATCCTCCGCAATGGTAATGGCATTTTTCTTCACCTCGTGAATCAGTTTATTCGCCAACGTCAAGTAGCATATGGCATCACCGTCGGCATTGGGTGTATAGTAACTGCCATAGCCGTTGAAGTCTTCGCCTAAACCGTGACTGAGGTACATCATCGAGGTCACTCCGTCAAAGCGGAACCCGTCAAAACCGTACTCGTCCATCCAGAACTTACAGTTCGACAACAGGAAGTGCATCACCTG
>CALCGR010000015.1 GCA_937901025.1 uncultured Bacteroidales bacterium | reverse complement strand
GAGGAGCTTGTGAAGAAGATGGAGAAGAGCGGTGCGAAGGCTTATCTGGTTAACACCGGTTGGAACGGTACGGGCAAACGTATCTCTATTCGCGACACCCGTGGTATCATTGATGCTATCTTAGATGGTTCCATCAAGAAAGCCGAGACGAAGACCATTCCTTACTTCAACTTCGAAGTGCCCACCTCTCTGCCGGGCGTAGATCCGAAGATCTTAGATCCTCGCGACACCTATGCTAACGTGAAGGACTGGGAGAAGAAGGCGGAAGACTTGGCTTCTCGTTTCATCAAGAACTTTGGTAAGTACACCACCAACGAAGCCGGTAAGGCTCTCGTGGCTGCCGGTCCTTGCTTGGAAGGCAAAGCCGCTAAGGCCGCTAAGGCTCCAAAAGCCGAGAAGAAGGCAGAAAAGAAAGAGTGCTGCAGCCTCTGCGGTTGGTTCAAGAAACTGTTCAAAAAGTAATCGTACCCCCTTGGGGTTAAGACGTAAGTCTTTAAACAGATATACGAAAAAGGGATGCCTACCGGCATCCCTCTTTTTGTTTTGTCTTTGCCACGTTATCTTACACTCGTCAGTTGGCGGACCTTGTTGTTGAAGTCGTCCTTCCTCATCAAGTCCTCGAGGCTGATGTGCATGCGGTAGTTCCAGAAATGTCTTGGATTAGCCGGGATATTGATACGGTCCGCGTGCTGGTCTGCAATACGGATATTTCCATCAATAGCCAACCAGTCTTGCAGCGGGAGGATCACCCACATCGCGGGACTGTACATATGCTGATTAACGATGAACTCGGCAATCTCCGGCGACATCTCTTGCGGTGCTTCACCCCACCAACCCATCTGCTCGTTATAGAAACGCTGGGTCTTACCGCGGTCCTCTTCCCACCAAGCGCGCAGCGGATTGGTGTCGTGAGTGCCGGTGGTGCAAACGCTCAGATAAGGAGCATCTGCCGGATGAGCAAACAGAATCGTCGGATTCTTTGGCATGCGCTGGATCTCGAGCGAGAGGATTTGCAACTCGTTCATCACTTGCGGAACGCAAGCGGGAACCATGCCTAAGTCCTCACCGCAAACGAGCATCTTGGTAGCGCCAATCAATGTCGGCAGTTTGCGCATCGCGCTCTCGCGCCAGAACTCGGTATGACGTTTGAAGAAATAGTCGTTGTAGATATTGAGCAGTATGCGTTTTTGGTCGTCGTAGAGTTCGTTGAAGCTATGCGACTGATAGATCGAGATACGCGGGTGAACAAGCTCCGGACGGTTCTGGTCGCGAACGAACAGTACCTCGCAATGCAGGTACAGCAGTCCGTCACGCAGGTTGATGCGTTGTCCCTCCGGCAGGTCTTTGCCTGCCCCCTTGTTAAAGTACTCCTGTACCTTGACTTGGGTGTCAAAGCCGTCCTTAAACCAGTAGATATAACCATCGTTGGTATTGAGGAAATGCTCCTTTGCATATTCGGTATCAAACCCGAACACATCGCCTAAGAAGTTAGAGCGGATATAGGGTTTGGTCATGCGGTCCTCATCCAGGCATACGCCCATGTTCCAAAGGTCTTGGAACGAATACGGCATCGCGGGAGAGAAGTGGCCGCACAATCCCCATACGTCCGTCTTGCGCATCTGCCAGATACGGAAGAAACCTAAGATATGGTCGATACGGTAAGCATCAAAATAGTCCTGCATCTTCTGGAAACGGCGACGCCACCAGAGATAGTTGTCCTTGCTCATCTCATCCCAGTTATACGTCGGGAAGCCCCAGTTCTGGCCTCGCGCATCAAAATCATCGGGCGGAGCCCCTGCCGAAGCGTTGAGGTTGAAGAGCTCGGGATTGGTGTAAGCATCCACGGAGTCGGGCGAGATACCGATGGGTATATCCCCCTTCATAGCAACACCAATCGAGTGAGCATAAGCCACGGCTTCGCTCAACTGCAGGTCAGCGTGATATTGCAAGAAATAGTAGAATTCGGCTTTCTGTTTGTCGCGCTTGGCCAGGAAGGCAGCGTAGGGAACGAGCCAGTCTTGGTTCTTCTCAAAGAACTGCTTGTACTCCTTGGTGGCAAACAGAGCCTCGGCTTCGGTCTTGAACAAAGCCTTGAAGTATTTCATCTTCTCGTCATAGACGCATTGGTAGTCGGCAATGGGTTTGGCATTGAATTCCGCCTTGGTGGCTTCGTAGTTCTTCTTTTGCGTAGGCGTCAGCTTACCCATGCGAGGGATGTTGAGATAAATCGGATGCAGCGCAAACACACTCACTGCATTGTAGGGGTAGGAGTCCGTGTTGGTGTGCGTGAGCGTGGTATCGTTGATAGGCAGCGTCTGAATCATACGTTGACCCGTCAAAGCAGCCCAGTCCGCCATCTTCTTTAAGTCAAGGAACTCGCCGATACCGAAACCGTCGTCCGTGCGGAGCGAGAAGACCGGAACGGCTACGCCGGCCCCCTTGAAACGGGGTTGAGTACGACGGAAAGCGCGATCGTTTTGATAGATCTTAACACCCTTCTGCATGCCCCAGATATGGCGGTTTTCGCCCCACTCCATATCTACGATATTACCCGATTGCAGGTCGTAGATGCAATATTTATATTCAATGATCTGCGGATTCTTTACATCGATATCCACTTTCCAAGTCGGGAACTCGCCATCAACCATCACCACCTTATCGGCGGGATTCCATGCACCCAGTTCCGGGATGTTTCCCAGAATCGCTACGCCTTGCGACGGCAGGATCTGCGGCAAGTCGACAGAGAAACGGATATTGCCCTTGAGGGTCTTCTTCACCTCCGGGTTGTGACGATGGAAGAGCGACTTGATAAACGCTGTGGTATAAAAAGCCTTCTCATAGTCAATTGATTGCCAGAAGTCGCGAATGACGATTTTCTTATCAGCAGCCTTCAAGGTGATGCAACGGTTTTCGCCCGCTTCGTAGATATATCCACCCTCTACACGGATGGCATATTTGTAGTGAATACTTCCGGCAAAGTCACTTACCGGTAGGGTTGCTGTCCAGAAATCTTGGCCTTGGCAATGCAACTCTAAGGGGTGTTGTTCCGTCCAGCCGAGGATAGATTCTTCGGTCTCGATGATACAGAGTGTTTGTCCATACTCCGTACGGTAGTTGATTTGAAAAGTTAGATCCATAAGTATAACGAATTAAAAAGGGCTACCCATCAGGCAGCCCTTTGTTAAGCATAATAATTTACGCTAATTTGTTTACGTAAACTGCCAACTTCGACTTCAAGTTAGCCGCTTTGTTGCGGTGGATAATATTGCGTTTTGCAAGTTTATCCAACATCGAAGTGACTTTCGGCAGAAGAGCAGTTGCATCTTCTTTACCCGTGGTAGCGCGCAACTTGCGAACCGCATTGCGAGCGGTAAGCGCATAATAGTGGTTGCGAGCCTTGCGGGCAGCCGTTTGACGAATACGTTTTAAAGATGAGTGATGATTAGCCATCTTAAAATCATTTTTAAAATTAAACAATCTGTTACCTTTGAGGAAGGTCGGTATTTTGTAGCGGATAGCAGAGTCGAACTGCTCTTTTTAGAATGAAAATCTGACGTACTAACCGATATACGAATCCGCCGTGCTTATTGAAAAAGCATGCAAAGGTAAGGAATTTATTTGATTTAACCAAATTTTTTTTAAAAAAAATGCATTTTTGCCTTATTTTTGTGCAAAAAAGTGGTCCACAGGCCCAAAACCATGGCCGATTTGGGTGTTTTTTCCGGCTTTCAGAGCGGCTACCAAATACTCGATCGCGCGCCCGACAGCCTCGCTCAATGCGTACCCTTTCGCCAGCTCCGAAGCAATCGCCGAGGATAGGGTACAACCCGTGCCGTGCGTATTGCGCGTATCTATGCGCGGGTGCGCATACGTATATGTGCGCGTCTCCTTATAGTTATATAATATATCGGTCAATTGGGAGTAGGGGGGTAGAGGGGTAGAGGAGTAGGGTGTTTGGTGGCCGGCTTTTAATAGGACGGACACGTGGTATCGCTCCGCCAGCTGCTTGGCTGCGGCGGTAAGATCTGTAATCGGTTCACCCAAGAGCACTTCGGCCTCCGGGATATTTGGGGTGATGAGACTCGTGAGCGGAAAGAGTTCGGTCGTCAGTGCCTCTATCGCATCCTCTTCCATCAGCCGATGGCCCGAGGTAGAGACCATGACGGGGTCCAATACGACAGGAGTCGTTTGGTGTAGGGGAGTAGAGGTGTAGGGGAGTAGGGTTTGTGCTACGGCATGGATGGTGTCGGCAGAGAAGAGCATGCCGATCTTGATAGCATCCGCACCGATATCCTCAAGTACGGCAGTGATCTGTCGGCTCACGATGTCGGCGGGAATGGGATGAACGGCTTGTACGCCCAACGTGTTTTGGGCGGTGACGGCGGTGATCACCGAGGACGCATAACACCCTAAGGCGGAGATAGTCTTGATATCCGCTTGTATTCCGGCTCCGCCTCCGGAGTCCGACCCTGCTATGGTGAGAACTTTCTTCATTGTGCTTCTGTTTATGTGTGAAAGGGCTGCAAAATTACTACTTTTTTGCGATATGTGCAAGAAAATGACCTCAAAAAACGACTTTTCGAGGTGAAAAGTCGTTTTTGTCTTAGGTGATTAGTTCAGACTTAGATCGTAGAGGTATATTCCCGGATGACCTCCAAAGTGCCAGAAAAGGCGAAGGTGGTTGTTATAAACGGCATCCGTATCGCCATACGACCCCATGCCACTAACCAAGTAATCAACCCTCACGACACACTCGGGAACGGTGCTTCCTTTTTGAACATCTACCCATGCTTTGTAAAGGTACTGACCCTTATTGTTCATATTATATACATAGGTCAGTAGATAGCGATTATCCTCGGTACGAACAAACTTCATCATCGAAGAAAAGTGGTCGCCTTCTGGCATATCAATCAGCTTAATGCCGGGACCCGAGAAAGTTGTCTTACCGGTAAGATCAACAGATTGGAAATAGATATCGCTCTTCTTCATTCCGTCGTCACATAATACGCTGTTAAAATTACCGGTGGCAGGATCTACAGCAGCTACTAACTTCATTGCTCCTGCCGAACTACCTTGAGGTAAGAGGTTGACCGCATTAAATCCGGCAACATTGCCATCGGCATCGAAGTGGTAAAGCTTTATAGTTGGATGTTGCAAACCGGATACCCAAGAAGCATATACTCCGCCTTTCCCATCCTTATACAAGCGCGCCAACGTGCCCATGTGGAAACTCTCTTCTGCAATGAGAAGTTGCTGATTTAGAACTTGTCCGTCAGCAGAGATTTTGATAACATCCGTATAACCCACTATCATGTCTTGACCTTCACCAACGTAATTGACATACTGTACAACCATAAAGAGGTCGTTGTTGTCGTTTACAATCAGTTGAGGACGATAGATATTGTCTTTGACACCGGATGTGCCCTTGTCCGGCTCAAAAAGAATCGGTTTAACGACGAAATCTCCATCGGCATTAACACGAGCAACGGCCAACTGTTTGCGGGGTGAACCTGCCACAATCCAAGCACCACCATTGTTATCGGCAGCAACAATACCCTCAATAGGAGATTTAATATTAGAGAGGGCACCAAAGTCATAGAACAACTTACCATTTTCGCCCCAAGCCTTAGTACCGTCAGGACGGATCATTGTAATATAAGGTACGCAATGTACGCCATCGGTCTTGGCTGAAGATCTTGCATTATAAATATCGATAACGTTACCTGCTGTCGTAATGTCGAACAGCGTTCTATTGATTGTGGAGACTGCTTGCAAAGAGGTCAGAGGCAACCATTTATCCCATTTCAGTTTACCATCCGGACCTACACATTGCAGATGGGGAGTATAACTGTTAACACCTTCCCAAGACTCAAGGAAGGTGTTACCGGTCTTAGTATCGGTCTTTTCAATAAGATCATAGATGGTGAACGTATTATCGACAATCGTTAAATTTTTGGGAACCGGAGTGGGCTCGGGAACGATGATATTATCTTTTGTGCACGAAACACAAATCGCAGCAATAGCGGCTGCTATCATAAAATGCTTTTTCATATTCTTATCTTATTAATTTATTTAGTATAAACGGGACGAATAGTGAATCCACCAACACGCGAAGTCATGCTCCAGCCTGCAGTTTCAATTTGGATATCAAGATAATAAGCCGATTCTACAGGAGTCTTCTTTGGATCTAAATCTGACAAATCAGGGCACTCAGAAGTCCAATAATAGCCATAGTAGTTCAAAGTGGGATTCTCATTGCCAAAAAACAAACCTGCAGCAGGAAGGAAAATATACTTATCGGTATAACCCTTTACGTTGCTGCGAACCATGTAGCCTTGACATCCATTAAGGCTCGACCACGTCCATGTACATTTCTCGAGGAGTTCTTGCATTTCCTTTTGCGTTGGAGTTCTCCATCCGTCTCCGAGCGCAGCGGTAGCAGCATCATCGGCGGGTTCAAGGATGGTCAGCCCATCCGGTCTACCGAGGTGGCTGGAGGTACAATACTTGGTAAGACGACCAAGGGTGTTCACCCACTTGTAGTTCTCGGCAGAGTAAGACTCCTTCGGAGATGTCTCACCCCAAGCAAAATAATTACCTGCGTTTTCACGCTTCGTGGCACCTACGTTCGTCTGTGCCCATTTCACAGAGAGACCAAGATCGACAGCCTCACCCACATACTCAGGCTCGACATCGCGCGACTTACAACTCTGCATTCCTGCAATTACTGCTACTAAGCAGCATGCAAACATTGTTTTTAAATAATTTTTCATACATTTTTGAATTTAATTTGAAAATCGGCTGCAAAAGTACTGCTTTTTTGGGAATGGTGCAAATAATTGTTGTCGCATACGCGCCGCCGTTGTCGCATACGCGCCGTTGGTGTAGCATACGAGCCGTTTGTGTCGCATACGAGCCGCGAGGGTTGTAAATTCCCCTTTGCAAATGGACATTATTTTGGCATAAAATTTGTGTATATGGAGAAAAAGTAGTAATTTTGCAACCCTTTTTCGCAATAACTTTAATATGGACGTATCGTTATATCATATTTTTACGCTTCTTACAGGAGTGCTTTTTATGACCCAATTAGGTTGGGCAGTTGTTTTTCTTTTTGGTCGAACTCTTTTTCCTCGCGAGGAATATGAAACTCATTCGGCAGTACCTTTGCGCCGTTGGAGCGGTACGTTAGCAACGTTGCTGTCGATACAATTCTTCGTTGCTTTTATGGTTCGCTCTTTTGTGGAGGCAGACTGGTCTATGTATCTCATCTATTTTGATTCTTGGGCTATTCCGATTGGTGCAATCAACATGGTGTTATTGGTACGCCCGCAACCGATTACGAAAACGCGTATCTTAGCCAACGTAGTGCCTTTTGTGGTGCTATCTACGGTGGGCATTATCATTGGTGAGAAGTGGTATTTACTGTTCTTTGCCATACTCTTGATCGGGTATGTAATCGCCATGATTATATACATCCTCATCTATGGTTATCGTCACGAAGCGGAACTAAAAGACTATTATTCATCGTTGGAAGGTCGTTCCGTTCGGTGGTTTTATGTAATGCTATTTTTGCTATTTTTCCTCATCGTTAACTATATCTTTTACTTCACCAGTAAAAATCCGTTGGTGCCAATCTCCTATTATGGGTTATCGTTCTTTATTTGGAACTTCTCCTATATCCAAGTCTATCGTATGGTTATGGTACAAGAGGCAGGTGAAAGTGACACCCGAAGGGGTAGTGAGAGTGAAAGTGAAAGTGAGAGTGATGCCCTGCGGGCTATTGAAAGTGAGAGTAATGCGTTCTTACTCAAACTGAAAGAAATATGTGAGGAGCAGGGGCTCTATAAACAAGCCGATTTGACTCGTGACGAGTTGGCCCACCAAATGAATATCGGGCATACAGCATTTACTTTGCAACTCAAACAAGCTACAGGTTTGACGTTTTACGATTACATCAATCAACTGCGTATTCGTAAAGCTACCGAATTGATTGAGGAGGGAAAGATGGATATTGGTTCTATCAGTCAACAGGTCGGTTTCCGTTACCGCAGCACTTTCTACCGAGCTTTCTTCGCCGTTCACGGTTGCACTCCCACGAACTACCAATCAAAGTAACTCTTGTGCGGCTTGTCGGGGGGCGGAGGCGGACATAATCGCACTCACTACCGCTACGCCATCTAAGCCCGTTGCACGAACCGCAGCTATATTGCTCGCATTGATACCGCCTATACCGATGGTGGGGTGGGTGCTCAACGCAACCGCCTGCCGTGCGCCCTCCAAACCAAAAGGCGTGTGGGTGTCCGTCTTCGTTGGCGTAGCGAAGATAGGCGAGATGCCGATATATTGGATATCTAACCTATTCGCCTCCTTAATCTGCTCGAAGTTTTCTACCGATAGACCGATGATCTTATCAGGTCCTAAGAGTTGGCGGGCGATGGCGACGGGCATATCTGATTGTCCAAGATGAACGCCATCGGCATCCACCGCCAAGGCTATATCCACGCGGTCATTGATGATAAGCGGCACACCGGTTGATAGCAACAGACGTTTAAGAGCAAAAGCGCGCTCAAGGAACGTGCGCGTGTCGGCCGTTTTCTCCCGTAGTTGCACCATCGTTACGCCACCTGCGACGGCAGAGCGAACGACCTCTACGAGATGTTCGGAACTATCAGTTACAAGGCAAAGGCGCATAGACGTTCGAGGAAATGAGGCATATCCATGCCGGCTTGGCCGACGAGGGTCATGGCCTTGATTGTATTATTGAAGATTGAAGATTGAAGATTAGTCAATAAGGCAGCAATGATGGCGGAGGCGACACAGCCGGTGCCGGTGGTGAGCGCCATCTCGGGCGAACCTAAATTCACGGAAGCCGTATGTGTGCCATCCGTGATATAATCCTCCGGACCGGAGACGACTACGACCGAGCCGACCGATTTGGCTAAATCGTCGGCTTGGGAGTAGAGGGGTAGAGGAGTAGAGGGGTAGGGAATGTTCGCGTCTAAACCTGTTCCTAAAATTTTATTGGTGGCAAGGGCAAGAATCTCGGAGGCGTTGCCTTTGATGACCGTGGGATGAACCTTGGCAATAAGCGTTTGTGCCATCTCAAGACGAAAATGCGTAGCATTAACCCCCACAGGATCCAGTACAACCGGTTTGCCCAATTCGTGCATCCGTTGACCTGCCGCCAACATTGTGGCAAACTGCGATTCAGAGGGTGTCCCGATATTAAGCACCAACGCATCCGCTATCTGACATAAGTCCTCCACTTCCTCAATGGCCGAGGACATAATCGGCGAAGCGCCGATAGATAGCAGTGCGTTCGCAACGAAATTGGCACTGACCTCATTGGTGATGCAATAGATTATTGGCTTCATAAGGGAGTAGAGGAGTAGGGGAGTAGAGGGGTAGGGTGTTAGAAGCGGTAGAGGAAACTGACGTACCAGCCCCATTCCCACATCTGTTGGTTAGGAATAAGTTTGGTTCGCACCATATTATTTAATCCAAAATCATACCCTCCTTGCAGTCGGTACTTATCCCATTCAAGAGCTGCACCTAATCCCATTTGGATATTTGCCCGCCAGAGTTCGTTGGCGTATTTATCGTACGATTCGGTAGGGACACCCAATGCTTGACACTGTTGCAAGGTCTTGGCGGACAGGTTCGGTTCCACCTTATCCGTCATCGCCAAACCGATCTGCAACTGCGGACCGCCATAGAAGACAAGGTTCAGTTCTTTCCAAAGTGGAATGGTATAGGTCACCCGCATCGGAACAACGAGGTTGTGCTCGAGGATCGTGTTGGTTATATACTGTTCGGTCGATACCGTATCTGCCGGCGCATAACGATTCGTCATCTTATTGCCCGTAAGCGAATAGATGAGTCCCGTTTGGACACCGAAGTTATACGGCAAGCAGAATGTCACGTTCAATCCCACGCGACCGCCATGAAGATAACCGTCGGGATAATTCTTGTTCTTACTTTGTTGCCAAGGTTGGGTATAACCTATCTCTAATCGGTACTCAGCCTTGAACTGATAGTTAGACTCTTTAACATCTTTCTTAGTAGGATCAAAGAACCCGTCGTCAATCGTTTGCAAATCGGGTCCTGTGGGTTTGGATTGCGCATAGGCGCACGCGCACGTAACGCATAATAATAAGGATAATAGGGTACGATACATGTAGTTGTCAGTTATCAGTTTTTAGTAAAGCCTTTTTTTCGGAGGAGGTGTTTAGGATCGGGGTTTTTGCCGCGGAACTCTTGGTAGAGTTCGCCTGCCTCTTTCGTTCCGCCTTGTTCGAGCAGGTGTTTGAAGCGAGCGGCTACTTCGGGGTTGAGGATATCGCCTGTCTCGTCAAACGCAGCAAAAGCGTCGGCATCGAGTACCGCCGACCAAGTATAGCTATAATACCCGGCCTCATAACCGGAGGTTCCGAAGATATGGTTGAAGTTCGTCGGGCGATAACGGGTGATGATTTGATCAATCATTCCCATCTTCTTCATTGATGCCTCTTCAAAAGCATTGACATCCAAATCCGTTGCCGAAGAGAGCATGTGGAAGTCCATATCCATGATGGAAGCGGAGAGGAGTTCGGTCTCCACAAACCCTTGGTTAAACGCTGCGGCTTTATTGATTTTCTTCACCAGTTCGTCGGGAATGAGTTCGCCCGTCTGGTAATGGAAAGCGTAGGTCTTGAGGATCTCGGGGCGATAGCAATAGTTCTCCATAAACTGCGAAGGCAGTTCCACGAAGTCGCGCGGAGTGTTGGTGCCGCTGAGCGAGTGGTAAGTGGCCTTGGACATGAGGCCATGCAGGGCATGACCAAACTCGTGGAAGAGGGTCTCGACATCGTCCATGGAGAGCAGTGATGGTTTATCCGCCGTCGGTTTCGTGAAGTTGCCTACATTGATGATCGTCGGACGATGGTCTACGCCGTTCTCGTCAATAAACTGTCCTTGCACTTCGTTCATCCATGCCCCGAACATCTTCGTCGAACGCGGGAAATAATCGGTGTAGAAGATACCGACGAGGTTGTCTTCGGTGTCGGTTACTTTGAACACCTCCACTTCAGGATGGTAGATGGGCATATTCTCTAATTTCTCAAAGTTGAGACCATAGAGGTTGTGGGCAAGCAAGAAAGCTCCCTTGCGCACATTACTAAGTTCGAAGTAGGGACGGATCTCATCCTCATTGAGTGCATATTTCGATTGTCTGAGTTTCTCGGTGTAGTACCACCAATCCCAAGGCTGGAGTTTCTCTCCGGGAAGGTCCTTGTTCATGAGTGCTTGCAGTTCGCCCGCCTCGCGTTTAGCGGCTTTGAGAGCGGGTCTCCAGATGGAGAGCAGGAACTCGTAAGCGGTCTTGCCGTCCTTGGCCATACAGTCTTCAAGGATCTGGTCAGCCGGGGTGTCGTATCCGAACAGGTGTGCTTTTTCGATACGCAGTTCAATGAGACGCTTGATGATGGCCTTGTTGTCATATTCGTTATCGCGATTGCAACGAGAAGCGTATGCGAGCAGCAGTTGTTTGCGCAGTTCGCGGTTCTCGCAGTATTGGAGTACGGGCGTGAAGCTGGTGCGGGCGGTAGTGAATAGCCAAGCATCCTCGCGACCTGCGGCTTTAGCTTCCTCTTTGGCTACGGCCTTGAGTTCGTCACTTAAGCCCTTAAGTTCGTTTTCATCGGTGATGAAGAACTGATCGTGAGCCGTCTCGGCAATGAGGTTATTGCCAAACTTAAGCGTGAGCACGCCTAACTCCTTATTGATGTCCATCAGGCGCGCCTTGTCTTCCGGATTGAGGTTAACCCCATTATCCGCAAAAGCCTTATAGGTCTGCGTGAGCAAACGCATCTGCTCGGGGTTGAGGCCTAGGGTCTCGCGCTCATCATATACTTTTTGTACGCGGGCAAAGAGGTTTTCGTTCATAAAGATTGCATCACTGAGTTCGCTCAGTTTGGGCGATATCTCTTCCGCGATAGCGTGCATCTCATCGTTTCCGTCCGTCTCCAATAAGTTAAAGAACACACCTTCTACTCCTGCCAACAACGAACCTGAACGGTCTAAGGCCACTACGGTGTTTTCAAACGTAGGAGTCTCGGGGTTATGGATAATAGCCTCCACCTCGGCTTGCTGTTGTTTGATACCCTCAACAAAGGCGGGCATATAGTGTTTGACTTGTACCTTGTCAAATGCCGGAACACCATAGGGGGTAGCGGGTTTGTCGAGGAGCGGATTGTGGTTACATGCTATTGCACTCATAGCGATAATAGATAATAAAAAGATTTTACGCATAGTTATTGAATTTTAACATTTTGTTTCAGGGCGTCGGCAATGAGTTTCTTGAGCTCATTACTCTTTGTTTGGGTATCCTTATGGATGATGGGACGGAAGTCTTTGGCAAAACGACACTTAGCTGCCTTGATTTTCAAGTCGTCCGTATTCCCGATAATATCCACTCCGATATAGAAAGGACTCAGTAGGGAAGCGTGATAGTTGAAGTTCATATCGAGGTAGTGGTTCCCCCCCGCAGCAATCATATAGTTATCCATGGTCACGCAGAAAGGATAAACGGTGATCTCATCCTTGTAAAGGGTGACCTGTGCATTGATAGAGTCAATGAGGTTCTCCGTCTTACGATTGAAGAGTAGGATCTTTGCCACCTTACCAAACGTCTCGCTATCAAGCAGTACCAAGTTTTTGCCTTCGATGTCGCAAGCACCGCGAAGGGTGGAGGTCTTGAGTTGATATTGGTCATTGACATACGTCTCGGCAGCGATATGGAACTGTGCCATTCCGCGGAAGGATTGTAGCATCGGCATGAGTGTATCCAGTTGCGGGATCATGTTGATAAGTTGCTCTATATCCACATCCACCATGTGGTAATCGAACCCGACATAGATATGGTCGCGTTTGGGCGTACGATACATCGCACTGAGTTGTAGTTTAGCGGCCTCGCATACGAAGCCCATCTGGTCTAAGATAACCTCCCCGTTACGGATGGTGACTTTACCGCCCAGATTGCGCAGGTCTTGTCCTAAGGCATGGGTAGCGGCGAGGCGGGTGTTAAGTACCAGATCCACATCTTTGGGTACAATAAACGGATCGGATATAGTGGTGTCCTTTGTTTGGTGTATGGTGTCCGGTGTCTGGCGTATAGTGTCCGTATCTCCGTTAGGAAGGACAGATAGCAGTTCGTCCACATCCGTATAGGAAGAGGTGAAGTTCAGTTCGCCCGTCAAGTTCTGTTCGTGGCGAACCCATTCGCTGATATGTTCCACTTGTCCGCTCAGGCAGAAGTCGGAGTGCCCTAAGATGATACGGCTGGTGTCGATGGTGAAGCGTTTGTTCGAATAGGCAAACTTCATCTGCGGGATGGCGGCAATCGGTTCGATATTCGGCAGTTTGGCTTTTGCATTCTGCAAGTCGAAGGATAACATCGGGTTCCAACGCAGGAGGAATTGTTCCTCGTTTTTATTGAAGCGAGAGGCTGCCCGTAGGGTCATCTTACCCGTCTCGACAATGAATTCGGGTCCCATATTTGTTTGGCATTCCGTGACCGTAAATTGCAAGCCGATACTTTGGGAGGAGGCGTCTTGACGCGAGGCGCGAATGGTGGCGTCGCCTATAGGTTGCACTAAATGGGCATGAATCGTATCCATGTTCGCTACCACATCGTTCAGGTCAAACCCTACTGCAATCGTCGGGATATGGGTCTTCCCATCCGTCGGAGCCACCAAGGAGGCGTGTAACGAACCCTTATCAATGAAAGCTTGCAAACTATCCATGTGGAAGTTTACGTCCGTGATATCCAACTTTGCGGTTGCATTAATGTTTTCCCAATGTTGACCGGTGATATCATTGAGCCTTGTTTTCCCGTCTATTTTAGCTAACGTGCGACCGTGTACTTCCATTTGGGTGCTATCGGAATTCAGGTATCGATTAGCCTCGGCCAAGTTGAGGTTGGCGGTAGCGTGTACCTCTACGAGCGGATTCGCCAATTCAAAGTTTCCTCCGCGCTTGAAGATCTGCGAAGCCTTTCCTCTGAGTTGAATGGTGTTATCATTCGTCTTGGCATAAAGGTCTTGGATGGTAACTGTCGTTAAGTCTTGATGGTTCATGTCCAAGTGGGCATCTAAGGTTGCTTTCGTATCTCTGAGACGATAGGGGATATTCGGATAATCGTACGATCCCGCTACCTTTGTCAGGCGAACCCTTGCGTCCACGAGGGGCCAATGCGCACTATCAAATACGCCTGCCGCGTGGGCATTTAATTGTAGTTGTCCGTCTACGTTGAGTTCGGTCGGAACCAGCGCCGCAATGGACGCGGGCAGCAGAGCCAACAGTTCTTGGATGTTCCATTCGTTGGTTTGCAGTTTGATATCCCCTTGGAATCCGCCATTCTCTAGCAATCCGGCGGTTCCCTCTAATCCAATGGTAAATTGATTGACGCTAATACGGGCGGGTTGGAGATGGATGTCTTGCAACCCTTTCGCATAGATAGGCAGTTCGATTCCAAGGTCCAGCTGTTTAGCATACGTCTCGTCTTTGAAGGTGAAGCCCAGTTTATCCATCGCCACTTGTATCAGACCGGCATAGATGGAGTCATATTGGATATGATCGAGGACAATAGCCATTTGGTCGAAGTTGGCGGATAGGCTATCGCGTTCATCCACAAAACGAATGCTGCGGGTGTTCATTTGGATAGCACTCGCCAGGGCAACGGACCTCAACTGCCAAGCGGCAGGAATGGTGTCTTCCTCTACCGAGTCTGCGCTTGTGGGGAGTTGAAGGACGTCGAAGTTCGTCGAACCGTCTGCGGCGATGAAGATGTTCGCCTCCACATCGTTGAGCTGAAAACGCTGGATAAGGATATCCCCGTCAATGGCTTTCTTGACATCCACACCAAGGCTGAGTCGAGGGATAGCTATCACCGTATCCGAAGGGGCGCCCTTGGTAGGGTTGATGAGATATACGCCTTCCAGTTCCAATCCGAAATTCGGGAAGTTACGAATGAGGCTGAGATCGATCTTGTCAATCTCATATGGGCACGTGATAAAGTGTTGCGCCACCTTGTCAACGAGTGGCGTTAAGCGCTTGGGTGTGAAGACCACATAGACCGTAATACCCACCGCAACAACTACAATGGCTACCAACGACAAAAGAGTCCAACCGAGGACCTTAAGAGTTGTTTTCATTTTTTCTTATAGAGATAGGTGCGACCGGCGCGTTCAAATTGAAACTCGGTTGCCGTGAGAGTCTTGATGGTCAAGGTTACGGGAGTGATGGTGGTTTTGGCATCCGTTTGTCCGACTTCCGTCAGGGTGTTGCCCTCCAGTTTCCACATATACCAACCATTACCGTGTTCGATGAGGTCGCTTTCTTTGCGTTCAGCCTCGTCCCATTCCTTGCCCCACTTATAATCATTGTAGGGGTTTTGCGAATCGGGCGGAGTTACAATCACTTTTTCGGAGGTATAGACTTTGAAATCACCGGGTTTATCGGTGCGCTCCCATTTGCCATAGAGGTTGCTTTCGGAGAATCCACCGAGGTTACACCCCGTGAAGCAGAGCATCGCTACGAGAGCGGTTAAAATTGCGAGTTTTTTCATATTTGTTAAATTTTAGAAATTTGTATTGACAATTGATATCCATCCATATCTAAGACTTCGCCCTGTACGTTGGGTTGCAGCTCGATCGCGGTGGCGAGTACTTGCGAACAAATATAGTCTTTAAAATGATAGACGGCACTATCCGTCGCCTCGTTCTGCTCCAAGACAATGTGGATACGATCGGTGATGTCCAAGCCCGCATTCTTGCGTGCATTTTGAATACGATTGATGAGTTCGCGAGCAATACCCTCTTCGATGAGTTCGGGCGAGAGTTCGATATCGAGCGCAATGGTCATAGAACCTTCGTTCATCACGAGCCAACCCGGCATGTCTTCCGTGAGAATCTCGACATCTTCCGGCAATAGGCAATAGGCGACAGGCGACAGGTTAATAGCGAATTGTCC
>CALCGR010000014.1 GCA_937901025.1 uncultured Bacteroidales bacterium | reverse complement strand
GACGCGACGCTAAAAAAATCTTAGTAAGGACGAAAAGAAAATCGAATGAGCAATTGAGGGAAAGCTCCTACGGAGCAAAAATCCGATAAAAATCTATACAAAAATTCCACGCGCACCGCAGGTAAGTAATAAACTGCCGCGCAAGAGCGCCACGCGGCAAGGGGGATTACTATCGGATGTCCTTCAGTCGAATTCCGTGTTCTGTCTGCTCGATATACTCATCAATAATCTCTTGTTTAGGTTTCCAGATTTGATCCTCCGGAACGCCTATGTTTATGGCAAAGAAATTTTTACTACTTTCTTAATCCCCGCCTTCCCGGTGAGGATGAGGAACTTCTTGCTATTAATAATTTCTCTTAAACCAAACTTCTAAAACCGGATCGGCAAAATAGATACCATCATCCGTTATGTCAATCAACTCCGCGTTACGTAATGCGCTTTTCAACCTGGAAATATTAGTATAAGATCCTAGATGATAGTTTTCTCTATTTTCTGCGGAAGTAAAATCTTGATGCACTCCTTCGGCTATCGCTCGTAAGAAATTAACCTGGAATGTAGTTAAGTGCTCTGTCTGAGCCGTATATAGAGAATGGTTTTCCTCTAGTAACTCTTCAAAACCCAATGACAATGTCTCTTCTGTTACTTCTTCGCGCGTATTGATTAAAGTGAGCCAAGCATATTGTTGAATATAAGACGGATGTAAGCCCACGCGTTCACAAATTTGTTGAGCCATCGTTTCGCTTATGGATTTATGCTCAAGAGCAAAACCGCGTTGGATATAGGGTATCCAATCAGAGAGGGCTATCGGATGTAACGGAACGATATCCCCAAACTTATAAAACGGATAGTTTCGCTCTAAGAATATACTCTCCATCATATGCTTTTTACTGCCAAATAAGCAATAAGACACATGCTCTTGGTGTTGCCAAACGCCGCGCATACGTTTTTGTACCGTCAACGAGTCTTGGAACTCACCAACTTGTTGGAATTCGTCTATACAGATTAATAGATGGCAATTCTTTTTTTGTGCAATCAGTTCCGGCAAAGCATATACCTCCTCGGGCTTATGTGTTTTTGGTGTAATCCCCAAAGATACAGATACTGCATTGATACCATCCGGAGAATATGAAATCCTTGGCATTAGACGCGTGATAAATTCTCCGGCAATATTTTTCCATTCTTCGAAACGATTGTCGGTACCGCGTAAAATCTCGGCAGCGAACTTATTACAAAAATCATATTCATCGCGGCACGAAAACATATCCATATATATTACCAATAGCTGTGAAGATTGAATTTCGGAGATGGTACGCTTAACAATCGATGTTTTTCCCCAACGGCGTGGTGACATTAGAATCGTATTCACCCCATGGGTAAAATTCATTCTTAATCGTTCACGTTCTTGTTCTCTTCCAATAAAATTAGCACTTCCAACAGCCTTTCCAAAGACGAATGGTTTTTCCATAATTCAATGAAATATAATTAGTTAATGTTTATTTTTCTTATTTCACACAAACTTGTTTCACACAAACTTGTGTTTTCACGCTGCAAAGGTACTACTTTTTTCTCATATGTGCAAATAAAAAAGCGAAAAAAAATCAATTTTTCATTTTTGGCCCCAAGACTACTTGGCTGGAGCAAGCAATTTGTTGGTGGGGGAGGAGGGGTTATATTTGTATCTCCTTGTGAAAAGCGGGAAATTTTTAGGGAGTTGTTCCGGGTGAGATTCATAATAGGCTTTGCTCCTGAAATATCCTTCCTCCATTAAGGTCAGATATTCAGGATCCGGACTTAAGAATGTTAATTGATCTTCCGGTATTCTCGCATGTTTATAAAACAAATACATACACGTTACTAAACGTTGATATTCGTCAATAGCCAATTCCGCGCGTTCAACATTGATATTGGGGTATTGAGATTTGATAATATCCAATTCTTCTCTTAAGTCTTTAATAGACTGCAAGAAGGCTGCGCTTTGACGCTCTATTATTTCTTGCAATGTTTCTTTGGGCATAATTTTTACTCCTTTCTTAAACAATATGGTAATTTCTCTTTTCCTCTATGGTTCGCCACACAGGCGCAACAGTGCCCATGATTCGGGCAGTCTTTCGGACAAGGGCAATCAATATGTTGGTGTGGGCAGGGCAAGGGGGATTAATTAATTATTACAAGCGTCGCTGCTATATAGCAGAATCGTTAGAAAGTGGTTTATAAGGGTGTTAATGCTTTTAAGTTATTTATGCCTCACCATATTGAACAAACAAGTTATCCAATTCCTCATTAGTGTTTATATATTGAACTTTTTCCCGCAGTTCACTATGTGCAGCGAAATCAAGGCGCTTGAGTTCTTGTCCGGTTACAGTAGACACAATCCTTATCAATTGAGCCCTGCCAATAGATGTATGGAGACTCGCATATTTAGCAAGGGCTTTTGCCTTGCTGACATTATCATCACGAGTTGAGTCATGGGGCTCAAGAATATCAATAACATATGCTCCATCCAATTTACGAATAATCAAGAAGTCGGGATAGAAAGGTTTATTAAGCCCTTTGTAGTTGTGTACTAAAGTCAAAGCACCCGTACCTTTACTCGGATTGCGATACCAAGTGCGAAAATCCGGGCGTTTTTCTTCTTCTGCAATCACCTTTTGTTCCCATCCGTTTAGTTTGATTTTAGCCGTTCCCGTCTCATCTGCCACATACAGATGGCTCTTATAATCTATGCCATCAGAGTCCGTATGCACAGAAATGTTTTCGCTAAGGAAAAATGGTACATCTGTTACCTCTGCACTATCACGAACAATATCTCTATACTTAGTCTTTAATTCATCAGATAACGAGTTTATACTGAGACGGAATTTATCATTCAGTTGGAAATATCTCTCTTTGGAAAAACTATGCAACGCCTTGAGCGCTTCCGGATCACTGGCAAAAAGGATAAGATCTACTTTAAAGGTATCAAAATCGTCAATATCACCATATTTTTTACCATAAGCAGCACAAACACCGCCATCACCTAATATCTTTTCGGCACTTCTGAGTTGTCTATCTAAATCAACAGAGGACTCGGAATAAAGGTCCTTGATAGCTTTATTGACTATTTCTTCTCCAAAAGCGTCATAGACCTTAGAAAGCATTTCAAACTTCATCACCTTTTCCTTTGCAGAAGCATATTTCCCTACGTTCTGCAAATTAAGGATGAATGAATGTATCATTGCCACTATCTCGTCAAGCACTATTTCCCGAGCATGTACATCTAAGCCGGAGGTCAGTAAGAAGTTTGATAGTTTGTATAATGATTTTAGATAGTCATTCATCTGGAATGTGCGTATATTATAAGTACGAAGTGCCTGACTATTGATAAAATCTACTATCTCTTGGCGATTGATACCATCCTCAAGGTCTAAAATTGGTTCTTCCGCGATTGGGGTAATGCTAGCACTCGGCGTTTTTTGAACAGGTTGCGTTTTAGGAGAACTACCGGTGTAGGGCGTGTACGGGTCTTTCGGAACCGCCGGTATAGAGGATGGTTGCATTCCATCATCCGGAGTTTGATCAAATAATTCGCCCATACCGGAATAATTAATCGTTTTGTGTCGAACCGGTTTGGTGGTTAGTATCGTGTAAGATCCATGCTCAAAATCATCCTCAACAATATCAGTCGGCAATTCTCCACCCTCCGTGTTTTGCAATTCATCAACAATAGAATCTACCTTATCGGCGTCAAAATGAGGCAAGAAGAGGCGTACATCGTTGAGTATATCGTCTATTAGGATGTGTTTCTGCATTGGTGTTCGAACCATACGCCCTAACAGTTGTGCAATGGCAGTAGCATCCGAATAGTGTCGGAACGACATCATCGTTTCTGCGCGAGGGCAGTCCCAGCCGGTAGATAGCGTTTCTTTAAAGAAGACAATGCTTATATTCTTATTATCAGAAATACGCGAGGGTTCTTCATAGGGGACCGGTAGACCATTAATGGTGAGTGTTCCTGTTCCCTCGCCAAAAGCGTGAACGACTTCGCCCTCAGTAAAATGTTTCCCACAACGTTGCTCAATATGCTGTAGGCATTCGTCCAAATCGGTTGCGGAAAGTTCGCTTGTATTACCATTAAGGACTTGAACAATGAAAATTGGATTAACCATTCCGTGGTGTTGCTCGCGACAATAGGCATCCCAGTGGCGGCACTTATTTACCCATTCTTCAGTAGCAGCTTCTAAGACCGCTAAATCTTTTTGCTCGTCCGTATTGGCGGAGTATGTAATAATGATCCTATCTTTTAGGAGACCGGAATCGCGCACTTCTTTGGGTGTCACTCGAACGGGACGAATGATAGATGTAGAGTTCTTTACCAGTTGGTTAAAACGCTCAATGGTCGCGGACATACCGATTACAACGGGAGCAGCAGGCAAATTATCCGACGGGCTACCCAAAATGAACTTCTGCATGATAGATGTAGCTTTTCCCGCTTCTTTTCCTCGCATACCTCGGTGAGCCTCATCAATAATAAAATACAACTTACCGGCTTTTTCGCAAATGGTATTGGAAAGTGTTTCCCAAATTGTAAACTGTCTAGAATCCGAGTGCTTTGTAAGATTGCTGGAGGAACTCAATTTTTGAGTGTTAAGATAGTATATGTTTCCTTCTTCCAAAAATTCTTGGTCAAATGAATCTTCGGTAATAGTCACATTTTGACCAATACGAATTTTATCAGATAGCGTTTCTATCTTATCTCGTGATTGCTGGTTTAATTGAGGCGAATCACTCAGCCAAACGAATATTGATTCAGGTTGTTCTACATAGTGGTCAGAACCGTTTAATATAGTCTCGATAAGCGAAGACATGATAACCGTTTTACCGGCACCGGTTGGGGCGGTAAAAGAAATAACCTGCGGATTTCCATTGCGATGGAATTCACTTTGAGCACTGGCACAATTATCTCGTAATTGAGTTAATGCGCGGTCTTGGAAGGCAAATAGATTTACTTTCATCTTATCGAACTTTATTAATTCTAAAATTATCGAGATAGTCTCGGTAAAGTTGGAAAGTGTGTTTACAATTTAATTGGGCTATCATATCGTGATAGGAAGTTTCGGAATCCGTTACAATAAAGATAGTCTCTATCGTTGCTTCCGAATTTACTTGTTTAGCAAACTCGTAGAAAGCCGACTCCTCTGTGAGGACGGCAAACTTATTTTCCGGCAAAACAAGCATCGTGGGTGTTTCTTCGGCTTCAATAGTCGGACACTGACCTTTTGCACCGGCTTTCATCCATAATAAAGGAAGAAGTTCCCTAAATTGGCGACCTAAAGAAACCATCGTTTTATCAAGGAAACCTAACTTAAAGAAAATAGCATTGGCTGCAAAACCATCCGACATTAGTTTTTTATCATCTGTGTCTAAATATATTCCTTTAAGGGGATTCCCATTTATATCCTTGCCTAAAATGGAGCACGTCGTCCTTGGCCAAGTCACATAATTGGCAATACCTAATGCTTCCCATTCTGGGTCGCCAATTTTATAGCCCTGTTTAGTCAAGTTCTTCGCCTCTTCGTCTGAGACTTCGTTATTTGTAACCATTATACAACGACGATGACCACCATCTTCGGCATTGAGCAGATTAACGGCATGAAGTGTCGTGCCCGAACCAGCAAAGAAGTCGAGGATTTTTGCTTCTTTTTTGTTTGCTACAAAAAATCTTAATGCATCATGTACCGCGTATAAAGATTTTGGGAACGAGAACTTATCCTTACCAATAATCGAATTCAAAAGAATAGTACCATGTTGTTTTGCATTGTGAAGAGGAATATTCCATTGTGTTCCAGGAATCATTGCAGCATCTGAGATATCATCATTTACTATTATTGAACCATCTGGTCGATGACCAATTACTTGATAAAAACCAGATTCTACTTTTTGTTGCTCTCCTCTTTTTAGATATGAGATTGCCATAGAATGTTCACCTGTAAATTTTCCTAATTTTACAAATCCTTTTTTTATTAATTCTCTTAAATTCTCTGGTGACGTTTGCCATCGACCTTCGATACCATGATCAAGAATGGGCCAAATTGCTTTAGCACCAATAGGAGGAATAATTACATCTAATTTGCGATGTGTTGGTAAAGGGTCTCCTACTTCCAAGATAGTTCTTCCGTCCTCACTCACAAATATTGGATAGTAACAACCCGGACTATCTGAACGCTTATTCCCACTTCCTGCACGTCTAAGGGAGTCCCATGTAATATGACCCTGATTGGAATTTTTGCCTATTTGCCACTCCTTCCCTAAAATTAACGGCTGTGGTTTGGCTTCACCAATGTATACGAAAAAGAGATACTCATCTGTTCTTGCAAATTCATTTTCTCTAGTTGCCCCAGCGGTATTTATAACACTGCTAATCATTTGAATTCTTGCCTCTGGGAACATTTGTTCCAATAAGCATCCTAAGTGTAAGTATTCTTTCTCATCAATAGTAACAATTAGAACAGAATCTTTTGGATTGAGCAATTTCTTGGCAAGTTTAAGGCGCTTTTCCATCATGCTCAACCACTTGCTATGACGATAAGAATCATTGCTATCCACATAGTTATTATTATACTTCCAATCACGGGCACCGGTATTATATGGTGGATCAATGTATATGCAATCAACCTGACCTCCGTAAAGGTATTCTAGCAATTGCAACGCATGATAGTTGTCTGCTTCTATTAATGTATGCCATAGTTCATTATCAGGGGCATTACAGATAGAATCCATATACCGCAAATACGGGTAGATGGGTTCTCCAAAATGCGCAACAGCAACAAGGTCTGCAATAGCGAATGTTTCTTCAGCATGCGATTCATCCATCTTGAGGCAAAGGGCCTTATCTCCTTCTATCTTCTTTACAAAATAGCAGTCACTAATCTTGCCTTCGCGTAAAACCGCCTTTGTGCCCTTGCGAATAGGCACATCATATAACAACGTGGCTTCTGGTATATGTTCTTCATACACCAAACCAAATTTGCGTTGCTTTTGTATTTTACCGGCTTCTTGTAAAAGGCGGTCACGTAAATTCGCGTCTTGAACTTGGTTAATTAAATCAATTAATGCTGCCATATGATTTTCTTAATTGTGGCGAATTCGCCATATTTATTCTTTTTTTCCTTATCTCTTTATCTTCGACAGAAGTTCATTCTCCCTTTGCGGTCGAATGCGACTGCAAAGATAATGTTTTTTTCTCATATACACAAATTTTTCTTCTTTTTTATATAAAAACCTTGGACTATAGTCCGGACTATACCCAAATTCTGCCCAAGATTCCCAATTTTTTGTAGTAATTTTGCACCAAAATTTGGGAGTAGAGTGTAGAGGCGTAGAGGAGTAGGGTGAAAAAACTAACTAAAAATAACAATTATGGAACACGATTTTATCAGTTTTAAGTTATGGAAGCAGATTAAAAATACTGCTATCTATATTAGCGAGAGTGGCGGGTGTGCGACTAAGAGCCTGCGTAGGGGTATTTGCTATCCGAGAATAATAGTAGGAAGTAATATTAAGGGGCACTCCCATTACCCATTCTATAAATTCCCAAGCAACAAGGCTAAAGGTATTAAGAGTATAATTCTTTACCCCCATCGCGCGGTGGCATTAACCTATCTTCCCAATCACGACCTATTCAAAAACCAAGTAGATCACTTGGACGGTAACATATTTAATAACCATCTCTGGAACCTTGAATGGGTAACTCCCGAAGAAAATATCCGCAGGGCAGCAGAGGCAAGGAGGAAAAAGTTGAGAGTTGAGAGTGTAGAGTGTAGAGTAGCCGACTAGTTTAATAGTTTAGAGTTTAACAAGTAATATCAATAATTATGTACAGAATCACTTTAGATGGCGTTCCGATGTGGAGCGTAAATGGTAGGAACTTCGCTACCAAAGAGGAAGCAGAAGCCTATGAACAAAAGATTTTAGAATATTACGAAACACACCAGTGCACAGGTGATTAAAAGACCCTAACCCCGACCCTTTCCCTCATAGGGCAAGGGAGAAGAGGAGAGGATAGTATTAACTAATTAAAAACAATTAACAATTATGGAATTTCCCGATTTACAAGTCATGCTGAATCCAGTAATGACAAAGTCAGAAGAGTTTGAGGTAGCCCAAGAACTTGTGGCTGCACTATTAAACTTCAACAAACAAAAAGGTCTTGAAGACCTCAATGCGTTAGATCGCTTTGCGGTTGCAAGGCACTTGGAGAACGTTGCCAAGTTTGTCAAAGAGGCACTATCCCAAGAAGCGTTGGCACTAACAAAGACCCTCATTGAGGACCATCACAAAGACGATAAAGGCGAGATTATCTCCGTTAGCAAGCAGTTCCCCTATAAGGGTAATACTTGGATTTACGTTGTCAAAGAGGAATACGACCAATTAGGTGAGCAGTTCCTATCCGATGGCAACCGTGACCCGAATAGTATCAGTTATCACTCTTGCGAGATGGCGCAACTCAAACTCAAAGAGGACAGTAAGGCACTGACGGCACAGATGAACGGTCTGCGTGCTCGTATCCTCAACGACCACCCGAGACTGCTGCCGACAAATGTCTTTGCAAGTTTAACACTTAAAGAAGTGAAATAAAATGGCTGATTTTGAACATTGCTTTGGATGTAGGCATAGTGTATATGTAGTGAACAATTCTCATCGAATACCAAATAACGATAAGATTTGTTTATTCTGCTTCAAAGAGCACAAGTTCTTGAAGAAGAATGCGCTTTCTAATCTCCTATGTTTCGAACACGAAGATAAGAATAATCCTTCTCATCACACGGCCAATGAAGCAGAAGAGTTCCTCGCTAATCATCAGGGACCTAACGGTGACCTAATGGTCACCCAATAGTCACCTAACGGTGAGGTCTCGATATTACACTACGATTGATACGTTAAATGAAGGACGGACAAGCGTTTATAATATGTGCTGAAATGAAACATCATCCTTACAACCTCAAGGGCTCGTCCCTTGAGGTGTTTTCCGCGTTGTATACGCTAACCAAGAAACGTTCTTTTTTAGGAACGTATGTAGACCTGGCGTGCTGGCTTGAGATTGAGCCAAAGACTTTAAGACGCGCTATAGAAAAATTAAAAGAAAGAGGTTTGGTTTATGCTGAACCGGTAGTAGAAGGCGATTCCAGCTATGAATTTAAGGCCTACACAATCAAGGGTTATCCCCTACCCGATTATCATTATACCGGAAAACGATCTTATACAAATGCGCCCGTTATCGACGCGCAAAATCTTGATGAGTATATGGACGAGATAAGAGCAACGGGTGGAGTAATAGACCCGACCCGAGGACAAAATGTCCCACCTCAAGGACAAAATGTCCCTAACGAGGGACAAAATGTCCCACACTATACTAATATATATACTAATAATATATATAATAATAAAGAAAAAAACAACACACCTATGTGTGTTGTAAAAAAAGAGGACGGACAAGCCGTCACACACACAAAAAAAATTGTTAAAACTTATCATTTTGAGCCCTATCCAAAGACGGAAGAAGAAGTTATCCAATATGCCAAAGAACACTATCCTACTATTTCAATAGAGGTTGTTAAAGGTTTCTTTAATCACTATAACGGTAACGGTTGGAGATATAGAGGAAACGGACGTGTCCGTAATTGGAAGTCTGAGTTGTTCGCTTACGATCAACGCCGCCTAAAGTCCGAAAAAGAACAAGCGACACGGGCATTTGCGAAAGCACAAGCCGGTGTGTCGCCCGAAGTGATTGCGATTGAGGAGCAAATGCGCG
>CALCGR010000013.1 GCA_937901025.1 uncultured Bacteroidales bacterium | reverse complement strand
ACGACGAGTATTGAGTGTAGAGGAGTAGAGGAGTAGAGGAGTAGGGGCAATAATTCCTTCTTCCTCTTTCCTATTTCCTCATTCCTTAAAAGAACGATACCTTCGGTAGCGATCTTACGGGCAGCGGCATAGTGTTCATCGGAATGTAGGGAGCCAAAGCCTTTATTGGGATTCATAGAAGTGCGCAGAATCAGGCGCAGCACATTACGAACCTTCCCGTCCAGTTCTTTTGTGCCCACTTTCCCCTCTTGAATGAGTTTCTTATAGGGGTTAGCCAGATGATAACTGTCATAACCATTTGTAGCACCCATCGTTAGTCCGTCTGTCCAAGTGCCAAACTCAAGGTCAAGACCATTGGTGATGGCTTGGGGTGTCTCTTTGCAACCGCCCCAGTCGGAGATGACAACTCCATCAAAGCCCCACTCGTCGCGTAAGATACGATTGAGTAATATCTCGTTATGGCAGTTGTATTGTCCCTTATAGCGGTTATACGAACCCATGATTGACCACGCACCGCCTTCTACGACAGCGGCTTTGAAAGCAGGCAGGTAGATCTCGTAGAGAGCGCGGTCACTGACTTTCACATCCACAAGGTGACGATAGGTCTCTTGGTTATTGAGCGCAAAGTGCTTGACGCAGGAGGCTACACCCTTCGACTGGACACCCTGTATGTAGGGCACAACCATGCGAGAGGCCAAGTACGGGTCTTCACCCATATATTCGAAGTTCCGTCCGTTGAGAGGGGTGCGGTAGATATTCACACCGGGACCGAGCATCACATTCTTACCGCGGTACAAGGCTTCTTCGGCAAGGTTCTCGCCATAAAGACGGCTCATCGCGGGATTCCACGTGGCCGCCAAGCAGGTCAGTGCCGGAAAAGCAACGCAGGAGTCGGAAGTCCAACCGGCTTGATCCCATTCATCCCACAGCACTTCGGCACGCACACCGTGAGGGCCGTCAGAGCACCATAAGCCGGGAATACCCAAACGGGGTACACCGGGGGAGGAGAACTTAGATTGGGCGTGAATGATAGCAATCTTCTCGTCCAAGGTCATTTTACTAAGGATAGACTCGATTTGTTGTTCGCTTTGTGCTAACGCAGAAAG
>CALCGR010000012.1 GCA_937901025.1 uncultured Bacteroidales bacterium | reverse complement strand
TCCACACCTTCCGTGTAGAGTTTGTTTGTCAATTCTTCTAAATTTGCCATAATATTTTTGTTTTAATTACATTCCTTCACCAGTTTCGTTCCCTCGGGAACATCGTGCGTCAGCCATACGTTGCCGCCAATCACGGACCCGGCACCGATGCGTACGCGTCCTAAGATAGATGTGTTCGAATACACCGTCACATTGTCCTCGAGTATCGGGTGCCTCGGTACATCCATCACCTGTCCTTCGGCATCGTGTTGGAAGTTCTTTGCCCCTAATGTCACCCCTTGATATAGTGTTACACCCTTTCCGATGATCGCCGTCGCTCCGATGACGATCCCCGTTCCGTGGTCGATACAGAAGTACTCCCCTATCTCAGCCGCGGGATGGATATCGATGCCCGTCAGGCTGTGTGCCTGTTCGGTGATGAAGCGTGGCAGCACCGGTACCCCTAATCGGTAGAGGATATGGGCGGTGCGGTAGTAGATCATCACTTTCAGTCCCGGATAGCATAGTATCACCTCTCTCTCGTTCTCTACGGCGGGGTCATTGCGCTTAATCGCCTCCAGGTCGGTGTGTATCAGTCGCCTTAGTTCGGGCAACTGCTCATTGAATCGCTCCATCACCTCGGGGGCTTTGTCCACGAAGGAGGATAATATCACACCTAAGCTCCCGCGTACCGCCACTTGTTCGTGGTCCGCATTCGCCATCATCTCCTTCGGAAAGATATACCTCCGAATGTGCTCAATCAATATCTTTAATTCTTCTTCCATCATTCCATCATTGACAGATATCTTTCTCCGCTATCGGGCAGGATGACTCCGATCATTTTTCCTTGCCATTCCAGTCGCTGTGCCAAACGGGTAGCCGCTGTGAACGCTGCGCCGGCGGACATCCCTGTCAGGATGCTGTAGCGGGCTGCCAACAGTTTGGCTCCCTCGCGGGCGTCCTCGTCGGTGATGGCTATCACTTCGTCCACGACGGAGGAGTCATATAGTTGTGGCACGAATCCTGCGCCTATTCCTTGTAGCGCGTGAGCTCCGGCTTGTTTGCCGCTCAGTACGGCACTGTTGGCAGGTTCTACGGCTACGGTGTATATCTTGTTATTATGTTTCTTTAAGCAGCGGGCGGTACCGATGAGCGTTCCCCCGGTCCCTACCCCGGCGACGAAGGCGTCTATCTGTCCGTCGGTGTCTTGCCATAGTTCTTCCCCGGTCGTCAGTTCGTGAATACGCGTATTCGCCTTATTCGTGAACTGCCCTAAGATGACGGCATCGGGGGTGCTTGCCCGCAACTCCTCCGCCTTCTCGATAGCACCGCTCATCCCTTTCGTTCCGTCCGTCAGCACCAACTGAGCGCCGTAGGCGTGCAGCAGTTGTCGCCGTTCCTCGGACATCGTGTCCGGCATCGTCAGCACTACCTTATATCCTTTCAGTCTCCCTATCCACGCGAGCCCTATGCCGGTGTTTCCGCTGGTCGGTTCGATGATGGTGCTACCCTTTGTCAGTTGTCCGTTTCGCTCTGCATCTTCTATCATCGCCAAGGCGGTGCGGTCTTTGATGCTTCCGCCCGGATTGAAGCTTTCCAACTTCACGACGATGCGTGCCTGTTGGTTTTTTAGGCCACAAATCTCCACCAGAGGTGTATGTCCGATAGTTTCTAATATATTATGCAGAATAGGCATACGTGATTGCATTTACACAAATCGCGTGCAAATTTACAACAAAAATTTGGAATAAGCAAATTTAAGAGCAAAAAAATAAAATTTATTTTATTATTGAGTGGCTTTCTTTGCAGAATATGGGAGTTTACTCACAATAGACTGCAAAAAAGCAATCAATGTGAGGCTTTAGCCTTTTTGCTCTTAATTGGCTTATTTTAATAAAGACGAGGCATGTATATTCGGGGGAATGCCGTTACGGCAGGCGGCGTCCGAAGATACTACTTTTTTTTGATATATGCAAATTTATTTGCAACTTTTTCCTTTTTGGCCCCAAGCATGCTTACTCCCCTCCTTTCTTAATCCCCGCCTTCCCGGTGAGGATGAGGAACTTTAGAATAATTGTTCTATAGGCATCTGGAAGAAATCTTCAAATGGTATTCCTCCTGTACCTATTACATAGGAATGTGTGGGATGAAAGGCGTGGGCAAATACATTTAATCCGCTATTCATATGGCGGCGACCCGATTTGACTTCTATCGCAATGCACTCATTGTCTGCCACCACAATATAATCAACCTCATCGCTACGCTCTCGCCAGTAATATACTTGATAATCTTGCTCTTCCGCTTGTGAGATCAGATATGCCCCAACAGCAGACTCTATCCACTGCCCCCACAATTGTGGTTCTAATTGAACTTCTTGAAAAGTCTTTCGTTGCCATGCCGAAAGAAGAGCATTATTATAGACTGCCAGTTTAGGAACAGAGTTATATTTCCGAATGGTGGAATTGGCATATTTTTGTAAGCCGGTCAATAATTGACATTGACTAAGCAAATTTAAATAATCCGCCAATGTGGTTACATTGCCGACATCTTGTAACTGCCCAACCATTTTCGTTAACGATAGTTCCTTGGCGGAATATTGACATCCTAATGTAAAGAGTTGTTTTAATAATGATGGCTTATATATTCTACTTGTTTGTAATGCGTCTTGTTCGATAGCAGGAGTAATAATACTATCCTTCATATAACGCTTCCAGCGTTTTTCGTCATGAATATACTCGGCAGCACCCGGATATCCTCCAAAATAGATATATTCTTCTAATGAAAATCCAAAAGCTGTTTTCATCTCTTGATAGGTCCAATGTCCCATTCTTATTAATTCAAAACGTCCGGCCAAGCTTTCTGTCAGTCCCGATTGAATCATAAGACGCGATGAGCCCAATAGTACAACCCTTAATTCTATCTTATTTTGGGTATCCCAATCCCACTCGGCCTTGACGGTTTCGCTCCAATTTTTTATCTTTTGAATTTCATCAATCACAAGCAAATGGACACTTTCATTCTTTATGCGTAATTGCGCACGCGCCGAATCCCATGTCTTATGAATCCATTCTCGATCATCTTTTTGTACATCGTCCGCTTTGGCTAATGTATAAGGGATTGATGTCTTCTCCAACACTTGACTCACCATCGTGGATTTGCCTATCTGACGAGGACCTATAAGAACCTGTATCTTCCCTCGTTTTTCTTGAATTCGTTGTTCTAAAACACAACTAATACTGCGTATAAACATAACAAAATCTGCAGATTATATTTACAAAATGTTCAATTCTAAAACACAAAATGTTCATTTCACGCTGCAAAGATACTACTTTTTTTTCAAACCACCAAATTTTTTCTTTTATTTTTCCATTTTTAAGCCCATATTACGCATATATCTATTCCACCTCTTCCCCTCTACCCAAGATAGGGGCAATATAAATGCAGAAATAACACCCTCTTAAATAGCAAGGGATAAGCAAGGGATAAGCAAGGATGAAAAAACGTTAAACGTTAAACGTTAAACGTTAAATTTAAGTAACTATATATCGCGCAATAATTTAATTATACTTATTATATAAAAATACCTAATAACCTTAAAGAAGAGAGGTGGAAAAGTGAAATCGCTTCGATTTAACATTTAACATTTAACATTAGTTTTTGAACAAAGTAAACCTGTACGCGTAGTTTGTCGGTATAGTGTAAGGCTATTATAAAATCATTAATCTTATGAAACTAAAATTACAACCTGTCCCTTATGAGGACTTTAATCTAGAAGCATTAAGACTCGCCTGCAAAGAAGGAAGACTTTTTATGCAACCCAAGATGGAATCCATTGAGAAAGTTTGGAAGAACAATGCCAAACAAGTACTCACCTACGTTCGTCCGCTACGCCCATATGCGTCGGAACACTTTCGACCATACATACAACAATTATGGAAAGAAATTGTTTATCACCCCGAACTCATTCAGCATTTTACTATTAAGCAAGGAAAAGATGAAGGTAAAATAAACAAGTACTTCATTACATATCTTGTTGAATTCCTTCGAAATTGGCATGTCTATGATTGTAGATATTCCGTTCAACTGCACCTTGTATTAGAAAATACACAGAAACGTAACAAGTACTATACAGGGAAGCAGAATTATAATCTCTCAGTTCCTGAAAAGAAGATAATGAGGGAATTATTAATGAAATATTTAAAAAAATAAAATGTATAAATGAATCTACTATTATACTCAAACAAATAGCAGTAATTTTGCACCGTCAAACGTTGGATAGCCTGAATGTTCGAACAGTTAAACAGGCACCAGCGGACAAGCTTGTCCATATATGTTAACGCCTAAAAAAATGAAAGATTATGGCAAAACTACAAACTAACACTTTCCTTTGCGTCGATCTCAAAGTTCGTGCACAGAAGGAAATGATTCAAGACCACGAGACACGCGTGGGTTACTTAAGTAAGGTCAATGACGACCATTTCGAATTTGACGAAGCAGTCGAAGACGCCCATCGGCGGAACCCAAAGGTCTTCCGAGGACAACGCATCAACGTTATCCGTAACACCCAGGGTCGCCATCTGGTGTTCCTCCGTCAACTCGAACTGACCACTGACACCCCTATCCAAAAGATAGGTCAACAAATCACAGCCGAGCTCAAACTCGCAAAGAAATTATTAGAACTATGACACAACTACTAGTAGATTTAGGGCAAGAGGACGCAACGTCCTCTGCTCTTAGCAAACTCAGTCTTCCTAAAGACTCTGAATTGCCCCCTATCATTCGTGAGATAGTAACTAATGCACCTAAGTCGCGCAAACTACCCGCTTTCGTTGCCAGTCTTTCACCCCTATGCGCCCTCTGCCCACGCGTGCGCCTTCATTATTACTACGATAGTCGCCCCTCGGCACTCCTGCTCCAAGTCCTCATCGAGGGAGCCCAGTCGTCAGGTAAGTCGTTTGCAGCCGACATCGAGTCGCTCATTATGCAGAATACCCTCAAAGCCCACGATAAGGAACAGCGTCGCCTCGAACAAGAGTATCGCGAGAAGAAGAAACGCCGTAAAGCCAACGAGAAACTGGACGAGGAACCGCAAACGACCATCCGCGTCGTGCCTCCGACCATTTCCAAAACCGTCCTCACCAAACGTGCCGACCTCTATGAGCGCGTCTTAGGCGATACGATGACCTTCTGGATGTTTGCCGAGGAACTCGCCCAAGTGACCGATGCCGGAAAAAACGGCTACTCAAACCTCCGCACCATCATGCGTACTGCCTACGACCTCGGCAGTGAATTCGGTATAGATTTCGCTAGTGACAACTCTTATTCGGCAATCGTGGATATTAACATCTGCTCGATGTTCTGCGCCACACCGGCTGCCTTGGACGACTACTTCGATAAGAAAGCCATCGAAGGCGGAAACATCACCCGTACCGTCCTCTGCAAACTGCCGGACGACTTAGGCGAAGACGGAGCCATCTTTATACCCTATACCGACGAGCAGTTAAAGCGCATTCATGCAGCTTTAGACAAACTCCAGAATGCCACCTATACTGCCGAAGGCAACCTCCAACCGACCCTCGACCTCGATATGTCTTGGCTCGATAAGACGGTCTGCAAATGGGTGCGTGACAAAGCCAAAGAAGCCGCCTTAAGTGGTTCAACTGCCCTAGATGTCTTCCGCAAACGCTCCTCCGTCTCCGCCTTCCGTATTGCGTCCCTCTGTTATTATTTATACCAATTAGACGATGTCGCTTCAGCTCCAAAGTCTTTGGAGCGAAACCAACGACTAGCCCGTCAGATTTACTTGTACATGGCAGAGTATATCCTTCAATCAATGCTCGACCGTTGGGGAAAGAGTTTTGAAAATCTTAATAACCAACGCGAGATAGATAATCATCGCGCTCCACAAGAAGGCTTGTTTGATAAATTACCCGATATATTTACCCGTAACCAACTTGTAGAAGCAGGTAAAGCCGCGGGTAAGCTAACTCCTGCAAGAGTGTTTATTTGCCAATGGAAACGCCTTCACGTTATCGAAATTATTGATCAAAACACCTTCCGCAAAATCTCAAAACAATGAAAAGTATTTTTAGAATAGTATCCGTAGGCGCACCTACGCCTATAACAAAAAAAGATGGCACACAGTGCCTCAAACAAACCGTCATCCTGCGCGAGTTCGGTGGCAAGTACGAAGACTCTTATGTAACTACGCTCTTTTGCGAAACGCCTTGCTCCTTCCCCGAAGGAACCACCATCGCAGCGGCTTTGCGCTTCCAAACGCGTAACTACGAGGGCAATGACTACCAAGACATCACCCTCCAAGAGTATCAACTGGTCGGCTTTCCGCCTCTACCTAAGGCTCCGAACCTGCCAAGTCTAACACCACAGGAGGGCCGCCTATGAAAGCCATGACTCGCACGAGACTTGCAGCCAAAGCGGGTGTAAGTGCTCAAACCTTAAATAACTGGCTTCGGGACCATCCTGAACTCCAATTAAAACCGCGAGGATTAATCCCTCCGGATAAGGTAAAACGTATTTGCGAAATCTTTGATATTGATGTATAAAGATGACGATTGATTGCTATTTTTCGATAAGGATGGCTGTTAATTGAAAAGGCACCCGTAGAAATGTTGTAATTTTGCACCGTGATTCAGAAAAAACTGGGTCGCGGTGCACCTTTTTTTATAACTAACCTTATTATTAACCCCAAAAACAAAAACTATGGCAAAGTACACTCCTATGGACTTGATTAAGTCCCTTAGCGGTAAGGTCTGCATGCATAGCGACACTTACTTCGCAAATCGCTACGGTACCAAGTACACCGGCAAGATCTGCAACCCGTATACCGGGGAGCCGACCGAGAACCAAGTAGCCCAACGCAACCTCTTTAAGACCACGCGTATGAACATCAAAGCTCTCACCGAGAGCGAGAAAGCGGATTACGCAGCCGCCTTCAAGAGCTACCCCGCAGGCTACAAGTCCCTCAACGGCTACATCTTCGCAGCCGAGTTCGCGAAAGCGAAAGCAGCGGCTAACACCCCCGAAGGTGGCGAGTAATCAACCTTTTTTATTAACCTTTTAAACACTAACAACTATGGCAAAAATTGTAAAACTTATGGAACCTTTCGAGCAATTATCCGGAAAGGTTTGCCAACACAGTAAATTCCTCATCAACCTCGGACGCAGCGGCGTCAACAAAGACCAGATGTGGACCGGTAAACGTTGCAACCCTCGCGACCTGAGCGAGCACCCGTACTCCACGGCCGAGACCCAAGCGAAGACGCGCTTCAAGGCCGTTCGTCT
>CALCGR010000011.1 GCA_937901025.1 uncultured Bacteroidales bacterium | reverse complement strand
AGGTGCTGGCTATGAATGAGGCTAACAAGAAAGAAGTTGTTAAGACCTGGAGCCGCGCATCTATGATTTCTCCTGATTTTGTAGGTCACACTATTGCAGTTCACAATGGAAACAAATTTATTCCCGTGTATGTTACGGAGAATATGGTAGGACACAAACTCGGTGAGTTCGCTCCTACGCGTACCTTCCGTGGTCACTCGGGTAATAATAAATAATCCATTGAATCATTAAACAACATTTAAATTAAGATTAAAATGGGTGCTAGAAAACATAATTCGGCTGAAGCAAGAAAAGAGGCTAAAAAGACTCAGTATTTTGCTAAGCTTAACAACGTTCCTACATCTCCACGCAAAATGCGCCTTGTTGCTGACATGATTCGTGGAATGGAAGTGAACCGTGCACTGGGTGCGCTCCGCTTCTCTACTAAGGAGGCTTCGCGCGCTCTCGAGAAACTTCTCAAATCTGCTATCGCTAACTGGGAAACCAAAACTGGTAAGAAAGCAGATCAAGAGACTCTGTATGTAAGTAACATCTTCGTTGACGGAGGTATGATGCTCAAACGTCTGCTGACCGCTCCTCAAGGTCGTGGATACCGCGTCCGTAAACGTTCGAACCATGTTACTATATTCGTAGATACTAAAAATACTAACGCTGAAGAAAAGTAAACAAAATGGGACAGAAAATTAATCCAATTGCTAACCGCCTTGGTATTGTACGTGGTTGGGATTCCAACTGGTTTGGCGGTAAGAATTACGGAGATACTATCCTTGAGGATACCAAAATCCGCAAGTACCTGAATGCCCGTTTGGCTGAGGCAAGTATTTCTCGTATCGTTATCGAAAGAACTCTGAAACTTGTTACTGTTACTGTCTGCACTGCTCGCCCCGGTTATATTATCGGTAAGGGCGGACAAGAGGTTGACAAATTGAAGGAGGAACTTAAGAAAATCACCAAACAAGATGTTCAAATCAACATCTTTGAGGTTAAACGTCCGGAACTCGATGCTACTATCGTTGCTACCAAGATTGCCCGTCAACTCGAGGGTCGTATCGCTTATCGTCGTGCCATCAAGATGGCCATCGCATCTACTATGCGTATGGGCGCTGAAGGTATCAAGATTCAAGTAAGCGGTCGTTTGAATGGCGCTGAAATCGCTCGTAGCGAGATGTTCAAAGAGGGACGTACTCCTCTGCACACTCTGCGTGCTGATATCGACTATTGCCACGTTGGTGCTCTCACCAAAGTTGGTGTTCTCGGTGTTAAGGTTTGGATCTGCCGTGGAGAAGTCTATGGCAAGAAGGATCTCGCTCCTAACTTCACCCAAAAGCAAGAGGGTGGTCGTGGCGCTGAACGCCGTGGCGACCGTCGCGAGGGTGACCGCAAAGGCGGCTTCCGCAGAAACAAAAAACAATAAGTTTAACCGATTTGTAGATAAGTAATTATGTTACAACCAAAGAAAACAAAATTCCGCCGCTCGCAGAAAGGACGCATCAAAGGCGTCGCACATCGCGGCAATGAGCTCGCTTTTGGCTCATTCGGTATCAAAAGTCTTGGTACTATATGGTTGACTGGTCGCCAAATCGAAGCTGCCCGTATTGCCGTAACTCGTTATATGCAACGTCAAGGTCAAGTATGGATCCGCGTTTTCCCAGATAAACCTATTACTAAGAAACCTCTCGATGTCCGTATGGGTAAAGGTAAAGGTGCTCCAGAAGGATTCGTCGTTCCATTGGCTCCTGGCCGTATCATTTTTGAAGTAGACGGTGTTCCGTTTGAAGTAGCTAAAGAGGCTCTTCGTTTGGCAGCTCAAAAGCTTCCTATCACAACTAAATTTGTCGTAAGACGCGATTACGACCCAACCCAAAATGTTTAAGGATTATTAACAAACATTAAAGATGAAAACTGCAGAAATTAAAGAATTAACTATCGCTGAGCTTCAAGAGCGTTTGGCTACCGAAAAGGAGAACATCATTCGCTTAAAACTCAACCACAGTATTTCTCCTCTGGATAATCCGTTGCAGATTAAGGTTGCTCGTAAGACAATCGCTCGTCTCGCAACAGAACTCCGTAAAAGAGAATTAACAAAGTAAAAAACGAAAGTGAAATGGAAACAAGAAATTTAAGAAAAGAGCGTCAGGGCGTTGTGGTTTCCAACAGCATGGATAAAACGATTGTCGTTGCTGTAAAATGGAAAGAAAAACACCCTATCTATGGCAAGTTTGTCAATAAAACTCGCAAATTCCACGCTCATGACGAGAAGAACGAGTGCGGGGTAGGTGATACCGTCCGCATTATGGAAACTCGTCCATTGAGCAAAACTGTTCGTTGGCGTTTAACTCAAATTATCGAAAGGGCTAAGTAATATGGTACAACAAGAATCAAGACTGACCGTTGCGGACAACTCTGGAGCTAAAGAGGCTTTGGTAATCCGCGTTCTGGGTGGTACCAAGAAGCGTTATGCCACTCTCGGTGACACCATCGTAGTAGCAGTTAAGGGCGTTATCCCAAGTAGCGAAATCAAAGACGGTGCGGTTAGCCGTGCTGTAGTTGTTCGCGTAAAGAAAGAAGTGCGTCGTGCTGACGGTAGTTACATTCGCTTCGATGACAACGCTTGCGTTCTCATCACGAATGCGGGTGAACTGCGTGGCTCACGTATCTTCGGTCCTGTTGCCCGCGAATTGCGTCAAACTAACATGAAGATTATTTCTCTGGCACCTGAAGTGCTTTAATCATCTAAATTCTAAACAATATGGCAAAGTTACATATTAAGAAGGGTGATATCGTTTACGTAAATGCAGGTGCTTCTAAGGGCAAAACTGGTCGCGTACTGGAAGTGCTCGTAGAGAAAGAACGTGCTATCGTAGAGGGTGTCAACATGGTATCTAAGAGTACCAAACCCAATGCTAAAAATCCGCAAGGCGGAATCGTTAAGAAGGAGGCTCCTATCCATATCTCTAACCTCAACCCTGTTGAGGACGGCAAACCGGTTCGTGTTGGTCGTGTATTGAAGGATGGTAAACTCGTTCGTGTAAGTAAAAAATCTGGTAAAGAAATCTAACAATGAATACAGCTAGCTTAAAGCAGGATTATCAGGAGCGTATCGTTC
>CALCGR010000010.1 GCA_937901025.1 uncultured Bacteroidales bacterium | reverse complement strand
TATTTTTTATATGTGCAAATATTTTTGAAGAAAAATGTAAAAAAATATCATTTTTCGACAAAAAAGTATATTTTTTGGGGTGTAGAGGAGTAGAGGAGTAGGGTTAATGGAGGCGTTGGCCGAGAGGAGTGTAAAGGGCGTTAGGGAAAGATACACAGAGGTGACCGTCATGCAGGAGTTTGACGGGACGGGAGGTGGTGGCAGATGCCGCCGCGGGGAGGGCGGTGGGCGACGAAGACGCGGTGAGTTTAGCGACCGCGGCATCGATCTCCTTCTGCGTCAGGTAACCGCCATCAATGAAATGCTGCGCAACGGCTTGCTGCAGCGTGCGGCCGGTAGCGGCACTCACAGGCGCAAAGACCTCCGGCCATTCGCCGGTCAGCAGGTATAGTTCATAACGCACACAGTTAGGGTGACGGTACTCCTGGATACGCAGGTTACTGGTTTCGTGATAATCAGCCGCTATCTCCTCCCACGAGGCACCGCAGAGCGCAGCGAGGGTAGCCGAGAAGGCACCCGTACGGTCGGCTCCGAGGGAGCAGTGGATCTGGAAAGGAGCAGGGTGCTTGTCGTCAATGATAAACCGCACCACCTCCTGCATCCATTGACCGAAAAGCTCCTCATTGGTGCGGAAGACGGCGGTGTTATAGTCGGGCGTATGCCCGTTAGCCGTACCGACATAGAGGACATTATCGTTCGCGATGATGGACTGATAATACGCGGGGATAGTGACACTACCGGTCGCCTTACCGGAGAGGGCGATGTCGCACCGGATACCATACTGTTCACCTAAGATAGCGAGTTGCTTCATGCGTTCCTCTTCGGTCTCGAGTTGCGGGCGGTCACCCTTATAGGGGTGATAGCTGCGATAGAGGTGTCGGGTAGCGGGAACGCGACGGAAATTGGTGAGGTGGGCAATGCCCGCCGAATCGGTGAGGTCAAAATCCTTCAAGGGAGCGATATACTTAGCGAACTCCTTGCGCTGCCCTATCTCGGCGATATCGTCGCCCGGGAGGAGCAGGAGCATGTTTTCTCCGTTATTGATGAACACGAGCCGCTCGTCGATGGGTCCCTCCTTCCAACTCGAGTGAGCACGGCAGTCGTAAGCATTGCCGTCTTTCTTCACGACATGGAACACAAACTCCGGTTGGCCGGAGTTCCCGCGGCGTTGCAGGTCGCTAAGACGGAAGGTTCCGAAGAAACAGCCGTCGGAACTGCGGACGGGTAAGACAAAATGCGGATCCGCCTCCGCCCAGATACTGACGGAACCTTTCATATAAACGCGGTCGATATCATCGGGGTTGACGTTCTGCCGCTTGGAGGAAGTGGAGAAGATCACGGTCACCACCCCCTTATCGGCATCGAGTCGCTGGCAGTTATTCTTCTCCCCGTCCGCGAAGCTGATGGGTTGGTTGTCGCCGAGCCACGACAGAGTGATAGCCGTCCCGTTCTCCTTACCGGCAGGGGTGAGCAGGTAACGCTGATTAGCGGAAGCGCCCAAACCGGAGGTATATGCCGCGGTATAGCCGGTAGCGTTCTTGAGTTCGTCGTAACCCCAGTTGCCTTTCTTCCAGTCGCTATTGGAGATAACCGCCATATACTCGGCATCCGACCACCCGGAGAGGGGTAAGGACGCCACATAACGGGTGGTGTCCTCGCGGTCGAGGGTCATGGGATAGACGGACGAATAGCCGGACTTACCGATGATGAGGTAGAGGTTCCGGGTCCAACGGGTCTGACTGTTATCAAAATACACGAATCCACCGGAGAATGACCAACTCGCGGCCATGACGGTCGCATAAAGGCAAAGGCCTACACAAAGAAAGAAAAACCGTTTCATGGTGCAAAGGTACGGTTTTTTTGCGAGATATGCAAAAAAAAAGGCAAAAATCTGTGTTTTTTGCCTTTTTTAGGGGTGTAGGGGTGTAGAGGGGTAGAGGGGTAGAGGAGTAGAGGAGTAGAGGAGTAGAGG
>CALCGR010000009.1 GCA_937901025.1 uncultured Bacteroidales bacterium | reverse complement strand
GTGTTTGCCGATACCTATACAATGTGGATTAAAAAGTTTAGTCCACTTTTTTTGTATATATCAAATTAATAATCAATCAACTTAATTAATTATTACAACAATGAAAACAAAACGTTTCTTTTTGATTTTATGGGCAATAACCTGTGTTGCCGTTGTTAGTGCCAAAGAACTTAGTTTTAAACCCAGAGCCGTCGGCTTGCGTGCAGGGTATGGTTTGGGTGCATCCTATCAAAATTATGTGTTTGACAACTCCATGCTGACGCTGGACTTGGATTTTTTTGGTCTTACCAAAGGTTTTAATGGCTCTCTCACTTACGATTGGATTAATCCGTTCAATCTCTCTATCCCTTGGAACGAGAAGGGTGAAATGAATTGGTATTTGGGCGTAGGGTTGAGTGCGGGAACATATTTTCATTCCAAAGTCCCGAAAGAGTTTACTAACTTTTGGTTTGGTCCTACGGGACGAGTAGGGTTGGAATATCGTTTTTGGTTCCCCTTGCAGATTTCTTTTGAATGGCGACCTGTCATTGGATTCAAATATGCGCGTCTAGATTATTTAGAGTTTTGGTATGATCCGTCCAACCCATTAGAACAATTGGCTATAAAAGAAGGCTTAAATGGCATGAGGTTGAACAATGCTGGAGCAAAGACGGACCCCGATAATTTTCACTTCTTTAAAGAAGGACTGTACGATTATTTAACTTTCGCTCTCACTGTTCGTTATTATTTTTAACAGATAATCAGATAGTTTTACAAAAAAAGTGTACGTAAAGGTAACGAGCCAACTTTATGTGCTACATTAAACAAATGGCTCTTAATTTAAAATTATTTTACAATGAAAAAAGTTTTATTAATTGTTGCCGTTGCCTGCATCGCAGGTATGAGTGTTTCTTGCAAAAAAGAGTGTACTTGCTCAGAAAAGCAATCAGGTATGTCACAGAAAATGCAAACAGATTCCCAGTATCGTACTTGTAAGGATATTGAAAACCTATTGCAAAATAGTTCTCCTACCTCGAAGTACATTAAATTAGAGTGGTCTTGTAAGTGATTTTGTAGTAGTTCGGACTTCCTGGTGATAGTGCATTATCAGGAGGTCCGTTTGTTTGTGTATGAAAGTATATCAAACCATAGCACGCACCCTATTAGGGTTGGTATTTTTGGTGTCAGGATTCGCCAAGGCGTGGAGTGCCGGAGACTTTGCAGATACCGTTCTTCAATACGGACCGGCATGGTTTAGTGTGTTCGCACCACTCATTATCCTGAGCGAATTAGTGTTGGGCACAATGCTAATGTGTAATTTATATACACAATGGGTGTCATTGATGAGTGCAATTTTTTTGATTGTAGTCAGTTTAATTTATGCGTACGGCATTCTATTTTTAGGAATTACCGATTGTGGTTGTTTTGGCTCAATAGATATATTAAGAACCAAACCTTGGGTCACTTATTGTAGAAACAGCGTTTTGATAATATTGAGTTTAACCCTTTGGCGATATAACACATCAAAGGTTATACATCCGCTTCGGAAATTGGTTCTCGTTTTTGCCGTGACTATAGTGGGATGTTTCTTAACTGGGATGACCATGGGGACTTCCTATGCTTTACCCAAAATTCATTTAACCCATTTCAAACCCATTTCAACGCATGATTTTGGAATGGATGATATTGTTTCTTTTTCTTCCGATTCTGTTTATGCCGTTTATTTGTTTTCCTTTACTTGCCCACATTGCCAAAATGCTTTTGCCAATGTGGAGCAATATCAAACTATGCATGTTGTAGATAAGGTTTTAGGAATAGCTATTGCAGATTCTGCTGCCCAAGAAGTGTTTAATCAACTATATCATCCGGTGATTGATATTATTACTATTCCGTCTGAACAGATGAGCTCTTTAACCCATTCGTTGCCGATGTTGATGTTGATTGAAAATGATACTATTCGTAATGCTGTAGAAGAATCGGTATCTTCTCCAGGAATCTTATTCTTTCACAATTAAGCATATTAACTTATGCTTTAACATCAACGTCTCTAATATGTGGTTTGGAGTCCGCACTCTGCTGGGTATGGGGTGAAGCCTTCATCACCCGTAGCACCCCCGTAGCGTCATGGGACTGACGAACCCTCAACAAATCCCCGCCACGATTTAACGAACGATAGGGACGCAGGGACGGTAGGGACGATGGTTTTTATAATCAAAAAAAACAGGTGAAAGAGGAGCGAGAGGGGTGGGAAAAACAAACAGAGCCGTGGGTTTCCACGGCTCTGTTTGTAGCGATAGCGGTCTGCCAGCCGAAGGCGGTCGCTTAATACGCATTCATCTGCTCGTCCACCGTCTTGCGGATGAGGTCGGCAAAGGCTTGAATGGTCATCTGACCCTTGTCCTCTGCGCCTTGCTGACGAACGGAGACTAAGCCTTCTTCCGCCTCTTTCTCGCCGACGATGAGCATATACGGGATACGCTTGAGTTCGTTGTCGCGGATCTTACGACCGATCTTCTCGTCACGGTCATCTACGATAGCGCGAACATCCTGTTGCTCCAGGATCTGCTGTACCTTATGCGCATACGCGTTGCTCTTCTCCGACACGGGCAGGATAGCTACCTGATCCGGCGTCAACCAGAGCGGGAACTTACCCGCCGTATGCTCAATCAGTACCGCTACGAAACGCTCCATCGAACCAAACGGCGCACGGTGAATCATCACCGGACGGTGCTTGAGGTTGTCCTCACCCGTATATTCGAGTTCAAAACGCTCCGGCAGGTTGTAATCCACTTGGATCGTTCCGAGTTGCCAACGACGACCGATAGCGTCCTTCACCATGAAGTCGAGTTTCGGTCCGTAGAAAGCGGCCTCACCGTATTCTACGCGGGCGGGCAGGTTCTTCTCCTTACAAGCATCGATGATCGCTTGCTCGGCTTTTGCCCATACCTCGTCACTGCCTACGTACTTCGTGTGGTTATTCGGATCGCGCAAGGATATCTGTGCCTCGAAGTTCTGGAAATCCAATGCTTTGAAGATGATCTCGATGATCTCCATCACGCGGATGAACTCACCTTTCACCTGGTCTTGACGACAGAAGATATGGGCATCGTCTTGCGTGAACGAACGCACGCGCGTCAAGCCGTGTAACTCACCCGACTGCTCGTAGCGATACACCGTACCGAACTCCGCAATACGCAGCGGCAGGTCTTTGTACGAACGGGGACTGTTCTTGAAGATCATACAGTGGTGAGGGCAGTTCATCGGTTTAAGCAGATAAACCTCGCCCTCTTCGGGTGTGGTGATGGGTTGGAAACTGTCCTTGCCGTAGTGATCCCAGTGACCGGAGGTCACGTACAGGTTCTTGTTTCCTATATGCGGGGTCATCACTTGCTGATAACCGTACCGTTTTTGTATTTTCTTGAGGAAGTCCTCCAGGCGCAGACGCAGGGCCGTTCCTTTCGGCAACCAGATGGGCAGACCTTTACCTACCATATCCGAGAACATGAACAGGTCGAGTTCCTTACCGATACGGCGGTGATCCCGTTTCTTGGCTTCCTCGAGTAGGGCTAAGTACTCGTCTAACATCGATTTCTTCGGGAAAGTGATGGCATAGATACGCGTCATCATCGGACGTTTCTCGTCGCCGCGCCAGTAGGCGGCAGCGCAGGAAAGCACTTTGACCGCCTTGATCGGGGCGGTCGAAATCAAGTGCGGACCCTTACACAGGTCCGTGAAGTTTCCTTGGGTATAGGTCGTGATGTGACCGTCCTCCAGTTCGCTGATGAGTTCGCATTTATACGTCTGCCCTTTGTCGCCAAAAGCTTTGAGGGCATCGGCTTTGCTGATGTCGCGACGAACCATCTCGGCTTTGCGTTGGATGAGTTCCATCATCTTCTTCTCAATCATCTCGAAGTCGCCCTCTTTGATAGCGGTGCCTTCCGCCGGCAATACGTCGTAATAGAACCCGTTCTCAATCGCGGGACCGATACCGAACTGAATGCCGGGATAGAGTTCTTGCAATGCCTCTGCCATCAGGTGCGACGAGGTGTGCCAGAAAGCGTGCTTGGCTTCTGCGTCCTCCCATTTGTGGAGTTTGATGGCGCAGTCGGATGTGAGGGGCAAAGACAAATCGACGATTTGCCACTCTTTGTCTAATTGAATACTAGCGGCGAGAACATCTTGTGCCAAACGGGGCGAGATACTCTCGGCTACTTGGTAAGCGGTTACTCCGCTTTCGTACTCACGGACGCTTCCGTCCGGGAAAGTAATTTTAATCATATTATTAAACCTACAAATGTTTATGTCCTCCGAACTCACAACTGTCCTTTGGACGAATATGTTATTTTTGTTGTGATAATCTTCTAAATTCCGCTAACGTGATGGCGGTCGCTACCGCCACATTCAGGGACTCGATATGGGTGTCCGGTGTGTAACTCGGTATATACAGCGGGTGGGTAATACACTTCTTGACCGCCTCGGATATCCCGTTGCCCTCGTTCCCCATGACAATCACACCCCGTGCCGGCTCCGGTATCGCTCCCGCCTCGTAGATATTCCGACCGTCCAATAGGGTGCCGTAAATAGGAGTAGGGGAGTAGGGGAGTAGAGGAGTAGGGTTGCCTTGCAATACTGTGACCAAATCCACATAGTGGATATTGACGCGAGCGAGGGCTCCCATGGTGGCTTGCACGACCTTCGGGTTATAGCAATCCGCCGTGTCTTTCGAACAATAGATATCGCTTACCCCGAACCAATCCGCCGTGCGGATGATCGTTCCGAGGTTCCCGGGGTCCTGGATATTGTCTAACGCCAGGCAGAGGGTGGGGGTAGAGGAGTAGGGGGGTAGAGGGGTAGGGTCTTTTTTGCGGAAGACCGCGATGGACCCTTGCGGCGTCTTAAGCGACGACATCTGCGCGAGTTCTTGGGGAGTAGAGGAGTAGGGGAGTAGAGGGGTAGGGTTGCCGGAAATTCCGGAAATTCCGGATGCTCCGGTTACCACGAGGGTAACGAGGTCAAAATTCCCGAGTAGTTCCCCGATACACTTCTCTCCCTCCGCGACGAAGACGCCCTCTTCGTCCCTCACTTTCTTCTGCTGTAAGGAACGAATCCAACGTACTTGTTGTTTCGAAATATGTTCCAAAATAGGCGTCATCGGAAATAAATGGTCCCTATTTATCAAAAATCGCTGCAAAATTACTAAAAAATTTGCACATATGCAAATATTTTTGTACTTTTGTGCGCTAAATTAAAATGCCGAACTCTAGACTTGTCATATTATTTGCATTCCTGACTCCCCTCTGGCTGGCGTTAACGGGGTGTCATCCCTGTCGGTATGTGCCCGCGAACGAGTACTTGCTCAATAAGGCGAAAATCCAAGTGGAGGACCGTAAAGATGTCTCTACCTCCGACCTTAGCAACTACCTCCGCCAAAAACAAAACACCGAGATTTTAGGCTTCTGGAAACTGCAACTGCATATCTATAATACGGCGCCGAAGGACACGATTACGCCGTCCCGGAAACGCCTCACCGAGAATGCCCATAAGATGGGCGAAGCCCCTATCATCTATGACGAGGCGGCTACCGAGGCATCTGTCTATCAGCTCCAAAAAGCGATGGAGAACCAAGGCTTCTTCCATGCCAAGGTGGATACCATCGTCACCCGTAAGGTGAACCCGAAGAAGGATGAGCGCAAAGTGAATGTGACCTATCTTGTCACGGCGAACGAACCTTATGCCATTCGCGACTATCGGCCGGTGATCTCGAACGATGTCGTTCGGCAGATTGCCCTCGATAAGAACCGCACCATTCACAATGGGGACCAATTCAATGCGGCGGCCCTCGATGCCGAGCGTCAACGCGTAGCGTCCGCGATGCGCGACAAAGGCTACTATTATTTCGATAAAGCCATGCTCGAGTTCCGGGCGGATAGTAACTATAACAGCCACGAGGTGGCCATGGAGGTCCGGCTGCAGGATTATATAGAGAACCTGCCCGATTCCTTACGCGAGCGTCTGTATAGCCAATATACCATCTCCCGCGTGTGCTTCCACCTGGATTATGACCCGAAACATATGCCCGAGGATATCGTGCTCACCACCATCACCGATACGCTCGGTTATGAGTTTACGTACGATACCAAACCCCTCCTGCGCAATAAGGTTCTCAAGCGCCTCTGCCGTATCCGGCCGCATTCTCTCTATAACGAGTCCAATGTAGAGGATACCTATGCCGCCCTCAATGGTTTGGGTCCTGTCAAGTATGTGGATATCGCTTTTGTACCCGTAGGAAACAAGGAACTGGAATGTCATATCACTCTCTCCCGCAATAAACTCAATAGTGTCTCCGCCGAGATCGAAGGTACCTATTCCGCGGGCGACTGGGGTATCGCGGCCGGGGTAGGGTACGTGAATAAGAACATCTTCCGCGGAGCCGAACAACTCTCCCTCAATGCCCACGCCAGTTACGAGTGGCGCCAAGCCGGCGGACGTGCCATCGAAGGAACGGTCGATGCCGGACTGCGCTTCCCCAATACCCTGCAACTCAAGATTGGTTACCAGTACCAGACCCGCCCCGATGAGTACACGCGTACCATCGCGAATGCCGGACTCTACTATACCGCCCATAAACGACATAAGAACTCTAAGTGGACCCACGACTTTAACCTCATTGATATCAGTTACGTCTATCTGCCTTGGGTCTCCGATGAGTTCCGTCACGACTTCCTTGAGCGCTCTACCGTCCTTAAGTATAGCTACGAGAACCACTTCATCGTCGATTGGTCCTATCGCGGACAGTATAACGGCTTCGATCCCCTCAAGCCCTATAAGAGCTATGTCACCTTCGGATATGTCGTTGAAACCGCAGGAAACTTCCTGTATGGCATGAGCAAACTCTTTAAGCAGCCGCCGCGTGAGGATGGTACTTATGAGATCTTTAATATCCCTTACTCCCAATACGCCAAGGCGGACTTTAACTTCACCTTCCACCACGTCATTGCCGAGAAACATCAGATTGTGACGCATATCGGGGCCGGTGCGGCTGTACCTTACCTCAACTCCGGTGTAGTGCCCTTCGAAAAACGCTACTTCTCCGGCGGTAGTAACAGTGTCCGCGGATGGCAGGCCCGCGCCTTAGGACCCGGTGGGTTCTCGGTGCAAGGGAACAGTAGCCTGCTCTACGAACTTAAAGCGGGGGACATACGCCTTGATGCAAACATCGAATATCGCTACCACGTCATTAAGTTCCTTGAACTGGCGGCCTTCTTCGATGCCGGAAACATCTGGACCATCCACGACTATCCTGAGCAACCCGACGGACAGTTCCATTGGAACGAGTTCTATAAACAAATCGCCATGGCTTACGGTGTGGGTGTTCGACTGGACTTCAGTTTCCTCATCTTCCGTGTGGATATGGGCGTTAAACTATACGACCCGGCACGTATCACAGGGGAGCGCGCCGGTACCCAGTGGCGTACCGTACCTAACGGCCTGGGATGGAAAGATGACTTCACTCTCCACTTCGCCATCGGCTACCCGTTCTAATCATGCTAAAGCAATATAACATAGCAAATAAAGTCGAGGCCGGCTGCGACGAAGCGGGTAGGGGGCCGTTAGCAGGAAGTGTGTTTGCGGCAGCCGTCGTTTTTAAGGCAGATAGGCTGATAGGCGGAAAGGCGGAGGGAGCCAACGATGAGGAGTGGAATCTCATCAATGACTCGAAGCAACTCACCGACGCGCAGCGTCTTCGCTTGCGCCCGTGGATAGAAGCGCACGCGGCAGCGTGGGCGGTAGCGGAGGTGACGGCTGAGGAAATAGACCAAATCAATATCCTCAATGCCTCCATCCTCGCGATGCAACGGGCCCTCGACCAACTCTGCCTTCGACCCGAACACATCCTTGTGGACGGCAACAAGTGGAAACCCTATATCCCTGCGGGCGAAGTCATGGCCGTTCCCGCTACCACCGTCGTCAAAGGCGACGCTACCTACCTTAGTATCGCAGCGGCCAGTATCCTGGCTAAGACCTATAGGGACGACTATATGAAACGCCTCGCTACCGAATATCCGCAGTACGGATGGGACCATAACTTCGGCTATCCTACTGCTGAACACTATAAGGCCATCGCCCGATATGGGCTCACCCCCTATCATCGCAAAACGTTTAAATTAATAAAGATATGAGTGTTATTGTTACCAAAACTGCCGAGGCTAAGCCTCGCCGTCATTACGGATGCTTAATTGCCATCC
>CALCGR010000008.1 GCA_937901025.1 uncultured Bacteroidales bacterium | reverse complement strand
ATGACTTGCAAATATGATTTTCTCATTATCGGCGGAGGAGTTGCCGGAATGAGTTTCGCGCTGAAAGTGGCGAGAGAAAAAAAGTACAAGATTGCTATCTGCTGCAAGACCACTTTGGATGAGGCCAATACCGCCAAAGCGCAAGGCGGGATAGCCAGTGTAACCAACCTGATCGTAGACGATTTTGAGAAACACATCCACGATACGATGGTCGCCGGTGACTGGATCAGCGATCCCGCAGCCGTCGAACAAGTGGTGCGCAATGCGCCCGCCGGTATCCAAGAGCTGCTGCAATGGGGTGTGAATTTCGATAAAAAAGAAGACGGCAACTTCGACCTCCATCGCGAGGGAGGACACTCCGAGTTCCGTATCCTACACCACGCCGATGACACGGGTGCCGAGATCCAACGCGGACTGATGGCGGCGGTAAGGAACAACCCGTATATCACAGTTTTGGAGAATCATTTTGCGGTCGAGATTATCACCCAACACCATTTAGGGGTTCGTGTTACCCGCCGCACCCCGGATATTGAGTGCTACGGAGCATATATTCTCAATCCGGATACCCAAAAGATTGACACTTACTTGGCGCGCGTGACCTTAATGGCGACCGGCGGAACGGGGGCTGTCTATGCCTCTACCACGAACCCGAATATCGCCACCGGTGACGGAATAGCGATGGTGTATAGAGCGAAGGGCAAAGTCAAAGATATGGAGTTTGTGCAGTTCCACCCGACCGCTCTTTTCCATCCGGGCGAGACCCATCCGGCTTACCTCATTACCGAAGCTATGCGCGGATACGGAGGTATCCTGCGTTTGCCTAACGGGGAGGAGTTTATGCAGAAATATGACGAACGACTGAGCTTAGCGCCTCGCGATATCGTAGCGCGCGCGATAGATAATGAGATGAAGATCCACGGCTTGGACCACGTCTGCCTCGACGTCACCCACAAAGACCCGGAGGAAACGAAGCACCATTTCCCCAATATCTATGCCAAGTGCTTGAGTATTGGTATTGACATCACAAAAGAATATATCCCCGTCGCCCCTTGTGCCCATTATATGTGCGGCGGTATCCAAGTCAACTTAGACGGGGAGAGCAGTATCCATCGTCTTTATGCCGTAGGCGAATGCAGTTGTACAGGACTGCACGGCGGTAACCGTTTGGCCTCCAACTCCCTCATTGAGGCGGTCGTTTATGCCGATGCCGCAGCCAAACACTCGCTCAGTGTGATTGATAACTATACCTTTAACGAGAATGTACCCGACTGGAACGATGAGGGTACGATGACCAATGAGGAGAAAGTGCTTATCAGTCAAGATATCCGTGAGGTGGGTCAGATTATGTCCACCTATGTGGGTATCGTTCGTAGCGACTTGCGTCTGCACCGCGCTTGGGAACGATTAGACTTGCTTTATGAGGAGACCGAAGACCTGTTTAAGCGCGTGAAAGCGACGAAGGATATTTGCGAATTGAGAAACATGATCAATATCGGTTACCTCATCACCCGTCAGGCGTTGGAACGCAAAGAGAGTAGGGGATTGCATTATACGATTGACTACCCCAAGAACCCGAATCTCAACACACAAGAGGTGTGGTAGAGAATGAAGAATGAAGAATGAAGATTGAAGAATGATGAATTGGTTATTGATTATATTAGCGGTATTGACATTTGAGGTCAATGGCATCACCTTCCAACTCAACGAAGTGGAAGGCGGTACGTTTATTATGGGCGCAACTGAGGAACAAGGTGAGGAAGAAGTAATCGCTATAGATAAACCTATCCATCCGGTAGCAGTGCCTACTTTTTATATCGGACAAACAGAAGTAACTAATCGACTATGGGAAGCAGTGATGGAGGAAGGAGAAAAGAATGAGGAAAAAGGAATGAGGATTGAGGAAAGAGGAATAACAACGGGTGAGATTTGGGAAGCAGCCGATTGTCCGGTGGTATTGCGTTCGTGGTTTGAGTGTCAAGAGTTTATACGTCGGTTAGATTCGATTACAGGTGTAGATTTTCGTTTACCTTCCGAAGCGGAATGGGAATATGCTGCTCGCGGTGGCGCGAAAGCAAAAGCTACGCGTTACGCAGGAAGTGATAAAGTAGATGAAGTGGCGTGGTTGTATCTCAATAGTGGAAATAGAGTACACGCAGTGGCTCAAAAGAAACCCAACGAATTGGGACTTTATGATATGACGGGTAATGTGTGGGAGTGGTGTGTTAATAACTTCTATCCCTACGAAAAAACAGGAGAAGTGGTAACCTATACTTCAACAACTGCCGACACTGCCAAGGTGCTAAAAGTTATGCGAGGAGGTAGTTGGGATAATGCGGTTAGCAACTCCCATCTATCCGTTCGTCGCACCGAATATCCACAATATGCCTTTCACGACTGTGGACTAAGATTGGTGTTAAGCAAAAAAGTAGAACCGACGGTATTACCTCAAACAAAGAAAGTGCGAATTAAAGGTCACGTTTTGAACTTTGATTTGGTTATGCCAGAGGACTCAATCAATCCGTATTATTTAGCTCAAGAAGAGGTCAGTGATGCACTTTGGAAAGCGATAATGCGTAAAAAATTAACTCAAGTTAGTAAAGAGGAGGTGAGTTCTTTTCTTTACCAGATAAGTGATAAAACGGGTTATCAGTTTGGTTTAGCTCCCGGACAAGAACAAATAAGTACGTTCTATTTTCCGGATGAAATAAATAAGAAAAACGCAAAACCTTCTAAGCGTAAATCTATAAAAAGAGCTAATGTAGTTTTAGGGTTATTCACCGGAAGTGAAAAGACCATAGATGAGCCAACCGACTATACCTTACTCCGTTATAAACAAGAAGAACCTAAAAATATTAGATTGATTTTGATACCATAATGAATAAAACAGATTTTCCCATATTAAGTACTACGGTTTATAATAAACCGCTTGTATATTTGGACAATGCGGCAACGACTCAAAAACCACAAGTGGTACTCGATGCTATCATCGAAGGTTATACCCAATGGAACGCAAATATCCACCGGGGTGTGCACCATCTTAGTCAAGTAGCAACCGAACATCACGAAGCAGCCCGTCAGCGGGTAGCGGATTTCTTGGGTGCAGCTGATGCCAAAGAAATCATCTTTACCAAAGGTACTACGGACGGGATCAACCTTTTGGCTTATTGCGTAGGAGAATCGATTATTCAACCGGGCGACGAGGTTTTGGTTTCGCAAATGGAACACCATTCGAATATCGTTCCTTGGCAGATGATGTGCGAGCACAAAAAAGCAGTCTTGAAAGTAATTCCTTTGCGAGAAGATTTGTCGCTTGATTTAGAAGCCTTACAACAACTCATTACCGAAAAGACGAAGTTTATTTCCGTTGCCCAAGTAAGTAATGTGCTCGGAATCATCAATCCGGTCAAAGAAGTGGTTCGTATCGCTCACGAGCATCATATTCCTGTCTTGGTGGATGGAGCTCAGTCGGCACCCCACCTGAAGGTTAATGTTCAAGATATCGATTGCGATTTCTTTGTTTGTTCTGCCCATAAGATGTATGGTCCGACAGGTCTGGGTGTTCTCTACGGCAAAGAGCAATGGCTCAATACCCTTCCTCCTGCCGAAGGGGGAGGTGAGATGATCCATCACGTTAGTTTTGAAAAGACAACCTATAACACCTTGCCTTATAAGTTCGAAGCGGGTACCCCCAATTATATCGGTTCGCATGCTTTTGCGGCAGCCCTCGATTATATGGACGCCATCGGGATGGATACCATTGAGGCCCACGAACGGGAACTGGTTACCTATGCCGAAACGGCGATGAGTCAAATACCCGAAGTGAAGATTTATGCTGCGGGACTACCGAAAGCCGGCGTTATCTCGTTTAATGTATTTATTAACGGCAAACTAATCCATCCTTTTGATGTGGGCACATTGCTTGACCACCAAGGTGTAGCCGTTCGTACCGGTCACCATTGTGCCGAACCGCTCACTGATTATTTAGGCGGACCCGGTACCGTGCGTATATCGTTCGGTTTATACAATACGAAAGAGGACATCGATCTGTTTATTAAGGCACTGCAAAAAGCGATAATGATGTTGTCATGAGGAGTCTTGTACTCATATTGACCGTCATTATGTCCTACAATGTGGAAAACTTCTTCCACCCCGAACACGATAGTTTAAAAAACGATTACGAGTTTACTGTCGATGGTGACCGCCATTGGAGTTTCTCCCGTTATAACGCGAAAGCGGAAGCTATCGCGCGAGTGATTGTGAATGTAGGTGAACTCACTTCTGCACCTATGCTCGTCGGTTTATGCGAGGTAGAGAATGACCAATGCCTCAAAAAACTAACCTACCTCTTACGCAACTGCCGCTATGATTTTGTGCATTACGAAAGTGAGGATGTTCGAGGTATTGACGTAGCCCTCCTCTACCGTAAGGAACTCTTTAAGGTGCTTGGTTCGCGTCCGGTACCCGTTTTTCTTGACTCCCTCACGCACACGCGCGATATACTATATATAAAAGGTGTAGCCGAAAAAAGGGATACGTTGCACGTGATGGTCTGTCACTTACCCAGTCAGTTAGGCGGTACACAAGCGTCCGCTTGGAAAAGACAGAAGGCCAAAGCCGTACTGCAAGTCTTGACGGATAGTATCTATCTTGTCGAACCAACGGCTAAGATTGTTCTCATGGGAGATTTTAATGGTGAACCTATGGACGATATACGGGGCCTTAGAAATGTAATGGTGGAAACGAAAATGAAGACGTATAAGTACCATGGTCAGTGGTCTTGTATTGACCAGTTTTATCTCTCACCGGCGATGGATAGTATATCTACGCCCGGCGTCTATGATGCCGAGTGGTTGCAAGAGGAGGACACTAAATATCTGGGACTCAAACCCAAACGCACTTGGGTAGGATATAAATACAACAAAGGTGGCTTTTCAGACCACCTTCCGAT
>CALCGR010000007.1 GCA_937901025.1 uncultured Bacteroidales bacterium | reverse complement strand
ATATTTGAACTCAAATTCCAAATCTACGAGTTCTTCAGGAACAGGTTTGTTGTTCTCTATATAACTCAATTTCATTTCTTCATACGAAGCTGCAAAATCCTCCTTGGCTTCTTGTAATGTTTGACCATTACCAACCAATACATTTTGCAAATCCTGACTATTTAACCAATAGTAGCCGTCCTTACCGCGTTCTACTCTTACAATTACTTTTTTCATAGTGATAACCCTTTCTTGATTTTCATATTTTTTTTGCGATTGGCGGGTTATTTAATCCCCGCCTCTCGCTTGATTGCTTCTACTGTTCCTGTTGGCATCTCTTTCGAACCGTGCCTTGGAATTGAAACTTGAGAATTTGGTTTGTTTGGGTTGTAATAGATGTCGTGTCTTGAACCGCTTCTTAACAACTCCCATCCGTTCTTTTTAATGAATCCTACAAATTCGTTTGTCTTCATAATGCTTGTTTTGTTTGTTTGACGATGCAAAGGTACTGCTTTTTTTTGATATATGCAAATATTTTTACACTTTTCTTCTAAAAAATGATATTTTGTATATTTTATATTTAGACATTTAATCTACATCCACTTCTTTCAAGGCACCATTGAGGGTGAAGGTCAATTCGATGCGGTTGTTCAGTTCTACATCCTGTTCACGATCATCCTTGTCAATACTATACTTAACAATGATGGCGTCAGGATACATCTTCTCCACCGTAGCCTGAACAGGCGCAGGAACGAGGGCACTCGGCACTCCCGTAAATACCCTTACACTTTCCAAAGAACCATCTGACTCAAAACTCCATTGAGTTTGGTCTTTCGTTACCACATCGTAGTCAGCCCAGAATCCGATGCCTTCTTGGGTCACAATCATAATATCTTGTGCCTGGACATATTGCAACAGCAGTGTCTGTGCCGTAGCGGGCAGTTCGTCAAACGTAATCACTTTGGAATCATCAGCGCAAGCGGATAAAGACATTGCGCATAAAGCAATAAATAAAAACTTCTTCATAATCCTTATATATAAATAGTAATATCCTTATTTATCTGAACGGGGATAGAGGCCGCCAATGGTCTTACCCACATTGATAAGGTGGTCGGAAATACGCTCCGAGTTAGAAGCCAACTCGATGTATTGTGCTCCCACAATAGCCGAACACTTACCCGCTGCCATACGCTCAATATGACGCGTCTCCATCAGATCGTTGAGGTCATCGACTTGGTCCTCATAATCGTGCGCCTGCCAATAAGCCTCCTTATCTTGGTTCATATACGCTTTCATCGTCAACTGATAGACATTGAAGACCAGTTCGCGCATCTGCTCTATCTCGGCAATGGCTTCATCAGAGAACCGCTCTTTGGCATCCGCCATGATATCGGCATATTCGGTGATGTTCTCGGCATAGTCGCCGATACGCTCCAAGTCACTCACGGAGCGAATGGCATTGGTCAGATATTGGTGGTCCGCCTCCGACATGCGTAAAGCATTGAGACGAACGATATACTGCACCAACTCGTGATTAAGGTAATCCAGATTAGCCTCCGTCTGCGTAAACACCTCTTTTTCTTCAAAGTCCAACGAAGTGACCATACGTAAAGAACGGTCATAGTTCTGCATTGCCATCTGCGCCATATGCTCAATCTCCAACTTCACTTGTCGAACGGCAATAATAGGTGTGCGAAGCATCTTCTCATCCACAAAATAGAAATGCGGTTTGGCATTCTCGGATTCGTTCACCAACGGTTCGGGAATAATACGACTGACGATGCGTACCAACGCATCCGTCAATGGTAAGATGATAATCACCGTCGTGACATTAAAGATAGTATGGAACATCGCCATCTGCAACTGAGGTGCATTCGGGAAAAGACGCTCAAAGATAACACCGAAGTCCAGTGCTCCTCCTGTGACAAGGAACATAATATTGGCTACCAACAGGAAGACTATCACACCAAAACAGTTGAAGAAGAGGTGTATCAAAGCCGTTCGTTTAGCATTCAAACCACTCGTTATTCCCGCAATGATAGCCACAACGCAAGAACCGATGTTCGAACCCAACGTGATATAGATACCTTGATTCAGGGAAATAAGTCCCGTCACAGCCATCGTAATCGCCACGGAAGTCATCACCGAAGACGATTGGATAATTGCCGTAAACACAGCACCTATCAGCACCAGTAATATCGGGTTACTGATACGGGCAATAAACTGCTTGACAGAGTCTAACCGCGCAAAATCCTCCATCGAACCGGACATCATACTCAGTCCGACAAAGAGCATTCCAAAGCCGGCTAATATACCTCCTAAGGTCTTAATCTTATCGCGTTTGGAGAAGATAGAGACGAACGCTCCTATTCCGGCAAAAGCAGCAAAGATAGCGGTGGTACTCAGTCCTCCTCCGGTGCTCAATCCTAAGGCGACAATCTGCGCGGTAATCGTAGTACCGATATTGGCGCCGTAGATGATGGTGGCGGCTTGGGTGAGGGACATAATACCCACATTCACGAAGCCGATGACCATCACCGTTGTCGCACCTGAGGACTGAATAGCGGCCGTACCGAGGGCTCCAATCCCTACTCCTACCAAGCGACTGCGTCCGGTATTGGCAAAAAGCCGTTTGAGGCGTTCTCCACTGGCAGATTCCAAGTTGGAGGACATCATCTGACAAGCAATAAGGAAAATGCCGATACCGGCGATGAGGGCTAAAATAGCAGTAGCGATCGTTATTGAGTCCATCGTCTATAAACTTAAATTTTAGAAGTTTGCCTTACTGATCTCGAAGTAAGCCTGCGGATGAGCGCAAACGGGACATTTCTCGGGAGCCTCGGTACCGACCACGATATGACCGCAGTTGCGGCATTCCCATACCTTCACTTCGCTACGACGGAAGACTTCCTGCATCTTAATATTATTTAATAACGCGCGATAACGCTCCTCGTGGCGTTTCTCGATGGCGGCTACCCCGCGGAAACGGGCTGCGAGTTCGTGGAAACCTTCCTTGTCCGCGGTCTCGGCAAAACCCTTATACATATCGGTCCACTCGAAGTTCTCGCCATTGGCAGCGGCTTCGAGGTTCTCAACGGTATCCGAGACGGCACCGCCGTTGAGTTCCTTGAACCACAGCTTAGCGTGCTCCTTCTCATTGTTCGCCGTTTCCTCAAAGATAGCAGCGATTTGTTCAAAACCGTCCTTCTTTGCTTTCGAAGCAAAATAGGTGTACTTGTTACGAGCCATAGACTCCCCTGCAAAAGCAGTCTCGAGGTTTTTCTCGGTCTGAGTGCCGGAATAAATTGTCTTCATAATGTGATTTTTTTTAAAAAACGCTGCAAAGATACAAAAAAATTTGTATATATCAAAAAAAAGTTGTATCTTTGTGCGCTTTTTTGAAATAAACTGCAAAAAATAATCATTTTTAATCAATAAAACAATACAAACAATGGACAACAAGAAAAGAGTTTACACCTTCGGTAACGGTAAAGCAGAAGGTAATGCCCAGATGCGCGAACAGTTGGGCGGTAAAGGCGCCAACTGCGCCGAGATGAACCTTGTTGGTGTTCCGGTACCTCCCGGATTCACCATTACAACGGATGTATGTAACGAGTACTACCAAGTAGGTCAAGAGAAGATCATGGAGTTGCTCAATGACGACGTTATGTCGGCGGTGAAGCACATTGAGACCTTGATGAACTGCAAGTTCGGCGATCCGAAGAACCCCCTGTTAGTCAGTGTTCGTTCGGGTGCTCGCGCTTCGATGCCGGGTATGATGGATACGATCCTGAACTTAGGTCTGAACGATGTAGTGGCTGAAGGAATGGTAGCCAAGACGAATAATCCTCACTTCGTATACGATAGTTATCGTCGTTTCGTACAGATGTACGGTGACGTGGTTTTAGGTATGAAACCCGTGAACAAGACGGATATCGATCCTTTCGAGAAGATCATCGAAGAAGTGAAAGCCATCCGTGGCGTGAAGCTGGATAAGGACCTCAACGTAGAGGAGCTCAAGTTGCTGGTAGCCCGTTTCAAGACGGCTATTAAGGAAGGTACGGGTAAAGACTTCCCGAACGATCCTATCGAGCAGCTCTGGGGTGCTATCTGCGCGGTGTTCCGTTCGTGGATGAACGAGCGCGCCATCCTTTATCGTAAGATGGAAGGAATCCCTGACGAGTGGGGAACTGCCGTTAGTGTGATGGCAATGGTGTTCGGTAACATGGGTGACACGTCGGCTACGGGCGTATGCTTCAGCCGCGATGCCGCTACGGGTGAGAACCTGTTCAACGGTGAGTACCTGGTGAACGCCCAAGGTGAGGACGTGGTAGCCGGTATCCGCACCCCGCAACAGATCACGCTGGAGGGCAGCCGCCGTTGGGCTAAGTTGCAAGGTATCTCCGAGGAGGAGCGTGCAGCTAAGTATCCGTCGATGGAAGAGGCGATGCCGGAGCTCTACAAAGAGTTGAACGGTATTCAGCAGAAGCTGCAAGCGCACTACCGCGACATGCAGGATATGGAGTTCACCGTACAAGAGGGTAAGCTTTGGTTCCTGCAGACCCGTAACGGTAAGCGTACGGGTACGGCGATGGTGAAGATTGCGATGGACCTCGTTCGCGAAGGTGTGATTAGCGAGAAGGAAGCCATCCTTCGCTGCGAACCGCAGAAGTTGGATGAGTTGCTCCACCCCGTCTTTGATAAAGACGCTTTGAAGAAAGCGAAAGTGATTACGCAAGGTCTGCCCGCTTCTCCGGGTGCCGCTTGCGGTCAGATTGTCTTCCACGCCGATGATGCACAGGAGTGGCACAAGAACGGTCACAAGGTGATCATGGTACGTCTGGAGACCAGTCCGGAGGACTTAGCCGGTATGGCCAGTGCAGAGGGTATCCTGACTGCTCGTGGCGGTATGACCTCTCACGCAGCCGTAGTGGCTCGCGGTATGGGTAAGTGCTGCGTTTCGGGTGCCGGAGCCATCGTAGTGGACTACAAGGCTAAGACGGTGACGATTGAAGGAGTAGCTTATAAGGAAGGCGATTATATCAGTTTGAACGGTTCGACCGGTCAAGTCTATGCCGGTGAGATCCCGACGAAGGCGGCTGAACTCAGTGGCGACTTCAAGGCATTGATGGATCTATGCGACAAGTATACGCGTCTGCAAGTGCGCACGAATGCTGATACGCCTCACGATGCAGCGGTAGCTCGCGCGTTCGGTGCCAAGGGTATCGGTCTGACGCGTACGGAGCATATGTTCTTCGAGGATAAGAAGATCATCGCGATGCGCGAAATGATCTTAGCGAAGGATGTAGAAGGCCGTGAGAAAGCGCTGGCTAAGTTACTGCCCTATCAGAAGGCTGACTTCAAGGGTATCTTAGAGGCGATGGACGGTTGTCCGGTGAATATCCGTCTGCTCGATCCCCCGTTGCACGAGTTCGTTCCTCATGATTTAGCCGGTCAACAAGCGATGGCTAAAGAGATGGGCGTAAGTGTAGAAGAGATACAGCAGCGCGTTAACTCGTTGGCAGAGAACAACCCGATGTTAGGTCACCGCGGTTGCCGTCTGGGTATCACTTTCCCGGAGATCACGGCGATGCAGACCCGCGCTATCATCAGTGCCGCTTGCGAGTTGAAGAAAGAGGGTAAGAACCCGATGCCGGAGATCATGGTACCGCTGATTGGTATTTTGTATGAGCTCAAGCAGCAGAAAGAGATTATCATAAAAGTAGCGAAAGAAGTGATGGCCGAATATGGTGTTGAGGTAGAGTTTGAGGTAGGTACGATGATTGAGATTCCTCGTGCTGCCCTGACGGCTGACCGCATTGCCACGGAGGCTCAATACTTCAGCTTTGGTACGAATGACTTGACGCAGATGACGTTCGGTTACAGCCGTGACGATATCGCATCGTTCTTGCCGGCATACTTGAATAAGAAGATATTGAAAGTGGATCCGTTCCAAGTATTGGATCAGAACGGTGTAGGTCAACTCATTAAGATGGCCATCGAGAAAGGTCGCGCTATCCGTCCGGCATTACGTACGGGTATCTGCGGTGAGCACGGTGGTGAACCGAGCAGCGTTAAGTTCTGCGCCCGTATCGGCATGAACTACGCTTCTTGCTCGCCGTTCCGTGTGCCTATTGCTCGTTTGGCTGCTGCCCAAGCCGCTGTAGAAGAAGAGGCATAATCGGCATAAGCGCGCATGCGCGTGAATAATGTTAAGGAGAGTCTTAAAATACATCCGAGACAACAACCTTTTGGAACCTCGAGACAAGGTGCTTGTCTGTGTGAGTGGCGGCGCGGATAGCGTCGCCCTCCTGGACGTACTGCGTAGAGGAGGTTACGCATGCGTGGTAGCCCACTGTAATTTTCATCTTAGAGGAGCAGAGAGTGATCGGGACGAGCAATTCGTTCGGTCACTATGCTCCGAGATGAAGGTTCAGTTATGTGTCAAAGATTTTGACACTTTTTTATACGCGCGCGAGCACAATGTGAGCGTAGAGATGGCCGCGCGCGAATTAAGATACGCGTGGTTTGAACAAGTGGCGAGGGAGTTGGGGTGTCAAGCCATTGCGGTAGCGCACCACCAAAACGACCAGGCGGAGACGGTCATCATGAACCTCAGACGCGGAGCGGGAGTGAAAGGGTTGTGCGGCATTTGGCCCGAAAGAGAGTGTAGAGTGGAGAGTTTAGAGTGTAGAGTAGTGGAAAGTTGTAAGTTGAGAGTTATAAGACCGTTATTGTGTACAACGCACGATTATATCTGTCACTACTTGCGCGATATACGGCATATGGACTGGGTGGAGGACTCCACGAATAGCGATACGCGTTATCGCCGCAATGCGATACGGGAGGAGTTGAGCCATTACACGAAGGCGGAGATAGAGCATATTGCCAAGACCGCGGAGATCATGCAGCAGTTTGTCCGGCAGGCAACGAGACATTACGGGATCATCGGCCAACCGCTCGAACACTCGTTCTCGAAGCAGTGGTTTACTGAGTTCTTTGAGCGTAATCATATCCTGGCGGATTATGTTGAAGTAGGACCGCTGCGCTGTACGACCGCTGACGCTGTAGGACCGCTGACGCTGAAGGACCGCTGCGCTGAAGGACTAGACGGATATAACGTGACGTATCCGTATAAGGAGCAGATTATGGGGTGGTTGGACGAGATAGACGGGACAGCAAAGAAGATCGGTGCGGTGAATGTGGTGAAAGGCAAGAAGGGGTACAACACCGATTGGATCGGGTTTACGAAAGCGATTAAACCGTTACTGACGAAGACGGATAAGAAAGCGCTGATCTTAGGCACAGGAGGTGCCGCCAAGGCGGTGAACTATGCCTTACATAAACTAGGAATAAAAACGCAGTTCGTCTCCCGGGACGCACAGAGGGGTATCCCCTACTCTGCCTTGACGGAGGAGATGATGCACGAATATACGGTGATTGTCAACTGTACCCCCTTAGGGATGTATCCGGCAGTGGATGCGTGTCCGGCGATCCCTTACGAGGGAGTGGACGAGCGGCATTTGCTCTTTGATTGTATTTATAATCCCGACGAGACGCTGTTCCTGCAACGGGGAAAGGAACGGGGAGCCCGTATTTGCAACGGGCTCACGATGCTGGAGGAGCAAGCCAAGGCGGCGTGGGAGATTTGGAAGGATTGAGGGGAACGGAGATCTCTCACAGATTGCACAGATTGCACGGAACTCCCGCTCGCGCCTTTGGCGCTATTACGCGGATTTCGCGCCATCGCAAAAGCCCGGGCTTGCCTTTATACCCGGCTAAAGCACGGGTGGCCCGTCGAAATGGCCTTACGCGATGCCA
>CALCGR010000006.1 GCA_937901025.1 uncultured Bacteroidales bacterium | reverse complement strand
TGGCATCGCGTAAGGCCATTTCGACGGGCCACCCGTGCTTTAGCCGGGTATAAAGCAAAGCCCGGGCTTTTGCGTTGGCGCGAAATTACGCGTAATAGCGAAGCGAGCGGGAGATATAAGTGTAATCTGTGAAAAAATCGTTCGAGGCAGAGCCGAGATAAGAAATCTGTGAGAGATAAAAAAAACTAAGTATATGGAAAAAGAAACCCCAATGATGGCGCAATTCCGCACAATCAAAGAGCAATACCCCGACGCCCTATTGCTCTTCCGTTGCGGCGATTTTTACGAGACCTACTGCGAGGACGCCGTCCGCGCCAGTAAGATCCTCAACATCACCTTAACCCATCGTAGTAACGGCGCCGCCGGTACAGCCCCCATCGATATGGCGGGCTTCCCCTTCCACGCCCTCGACACCTACCTGCCTAAACTCGTGCGCGAGGGACTGCGCGTGGCTATCTGCGACCAACTCGAGGACCCGAAACTCACCAAGACCCTCGTCAAACGAGGCGTCACCGAACTCGTCACTCCCGGCGCCAGCTATTCCGATACCACCCTCCAATCCAAAACCAACACCTTCCTCGCCTGCCTGCATTTTGGTCGTCCCATAGGCCTCGCCCTCTTGGACCTCAGCACGGGGGAGTTCCTGGTGGCGGAAGGCACTGCCGACTACATCGACAAACTCCTCGTGAACTTCGCCCCGAAGGAGGTCCTCTTCCTCCGCGGGAATAAACCGCAATTCACCTCCCTCTTCGGCGACAACTACTTCACCTTCGAACTCGACGACTGGATGTTCACCCCTACCTCGGCGCGGGAGCGACTGACCAAACAGTTCGGTACCTCCTCGCTCAAAGGCTTCGGTATCGATACCCTCGCTAACGCTACCATCGCCGCGGGCGCTATCCTCCATTATCTTGATATCACTCAGCACCTGCAGACCGGACACATCCACTTCCCCGCTCGTATCGAGGAGGATAAGTATGTCTGGCTCGACCGCTTCACCATCCGTAACCTCGAACTCGTCGAGGGCGCAGCCCCGGAGGGCAAGACCCTGTATCATATTCTCGACTCTACCCTCACCCCTATGGGTGCCCGCCTATTGCATCGTTGGCTCGCCTTCCCCCTCAAGGATGTCGAACCTATCCGTCAGCGTCAAGCCGTGGTCCAACTCTTTGCTCAGCAACCGGACTTATTGGCATCCCTTCGTGAGTCCTTAGCCCCCGTGGGGGATATGGAGCGTCTGGTCTCTAAGATCTCCACCGGACGTATCGGACCCCGTGACCTCCGTCACCTCGCCTTCTCCCTCTCCTGCATCGAGAAGATTCGGCAGTCCTTCAGCGATAGCGGTCCTACAGCCGAAGGCGGTCCTTCAGGCGCAGCCGGTCTTTCAGCGCTTTCTGAAGCGCGTTCGCGTATTGAAAATACGCTCACCCTCGACCCTCCCGCCGTCCAAGGCCGTCCCGGCACCATTGCCGCCGGCGTCGACCCGGACCTCGACCATTTCCGTCAGCTTCAGTCCGGCGGCAAACAGTACCTTCTCGACATCCAACAGCGCGAGATAGAAGCTACCGGCATCCAGTCCCTTAAGATTGGTTTTAACTCCGTCTTCGGGTATTATCTCGAAGTCCGTAACACCTATAAAGACCAGGTCCCCGAATCCTGGATTCGTAAGCAGACCCTCGTCAATGCCGAGCGGTATATCACCCCGGAGCTCAAGCAGTACGAGGAGCAGATTACTTCCGCGGAGGACCAAATAGCCATCATCGAGTCCCGTATCTATGCCGAACTCCTGGCTTACCTTCAGTCCTTCGTTCCGGCCCTGCAGACCAATGCTGCCGTCCTCGCTCAGCTCGACTGCTTGCAGTCGCTCGCGTCCGTTGCCGTCGCTCATCGTTATGTCTGCCCGGAGGTCAATGACTCGCTGGTCATCGATATCCGTCAGGGACGTCACCCGGTCATCGAGCAGCAGCTGCCCATGGGCGAGCAGTATGTGGCGAACGATGTGCTGCTCTCCAATGCGGACCAGCAGATTATCATCCTTACCGGACCGAATATGGCGGGTAAGTCGGCCCTCCTTCGTCAGACGGCGCTTATCGTCCTTCTCGCGCAGATTGGCTCGTTTGTGCCGGCGGATAGTGCATCTATTGGCGTAGTGGATAAGATCTTCACGCGCGTCGGTGCTTCGGATAACATCTCGCAGGGCGAGTCCACTTTTATGGTGGAGATGAACGAAGCCGCGGCTATCCTTAATAACCTCAGTGAGCGCAGTCTCGTCCTCTTTGATGAGTTGGGACGCGGCACCTCCACTTATGACGGTATCTCTATCGCTTGGGCTATTGTCGAGTACATCCATAACCATCCTGCGCACGCTAAGACCCTTTTTGCTACGCACTATCACGAGCTCAATGAGATGGAGTCCTCGCTGGACCGTATCCGTAACTTCAATGTCTCGGTGCGTGAGATAGACGGTAAGGTCATCTTCCTTCGTAAACTCGTTCGCGGTGGTTCGGAGCATAGTTTCGGTATCCATGTGGCTAAGCTTGCCGGCATCCCGACCTCGATCGTCGATCGTGCCAACCATATCCTCCACGATCTGGAATCGAACAGCAACAAAGAAAATCTTTCAGCGCAGCGGTCCTACAGCGATAGCGGTCCTTCAGCGAAGCGGTCCGTTGGAACAAATGCAGGCATTCAGCTCCATTTGTTCCAACTCGACGACCCTGTTTTAGCTCAAATCAAAGACGACTTGCAGCAACTCGACATCGACAACCTCACTCCCCTCGCTGCGCTCAATAAACTCAACGAAATCAAACACCTTGTAGGAGGAAAATAAATGATTACGCAATTACAGCAATACCTTTGGTTAGCGAATACCATTCTTTCCGCCGGACGTATCTCTCGCGAAGATATCAACCGCCGTTGGGCGTATAGTTCCATCAATGAGAACCACACGACCACTATCCCCGAACGTACCTTTCACCATTGGCGGCAGGGAGTGGAATCCGTCCTTGACATCAATATCGACTGCGATAGGCGCGACGGAAATAAGTATTATATTCCCGACGCAGACCGGATTCAAAAAGACCAATCCAAGCGATGGCTACTGGACTCGTTTGCGATCTCGAGTATCTTCAACAATGAGGATATGCACTCCTACATATTGCTGGAGCAGATGCCTTCGGATGCACAATATCTAACACCGATCATTGACGCCATCCGTAATCGTAAAGTACTCAGCATCACCTATCAACGCTTTGATGCTCCCCGGGGACATACGTTCACGATGCAACCTTATTGCGTCAAGACCTTCAAACGCCGTTGGTATATGATTGGTCTTAGTTCCGACCACCCGGATGAGATTCGAGTGTATGCTTTGGACCGCATTCAGTCGATTCAAATACTAGAGCAGACCTATGAGATTCCCGCAGACTTTGACGGACAAGAATATTTCAAGCATAGTTATGGCATCTTCAGGGGAGATGCCGTACCCGAACGAATTGTCATAGAGGCAACCCCGATGGCAGCCAAGTTCTTACGTACCCTACCCCTCCACGCTTCCCAAACGGAAATAAAAGCAAACCGGTTCGAGTTTTATTTGGCTCCCACCTTGGATTTTGAGCAAGAACTAAGGTCTTTTGGAGCAGACATTAAAGTGTTGGAACCACAGTCGCTAGTGGACAAGTTCAAAAAATTGGGGGAAGACTACCAAAAACTATACAGCCACGAAACAACACCCCAACCGAAACAATAAACATAGCACCCACGTAGCACCCACGTAGCATCATAGCACCTGCGAATCCCCTATAAAACCCCTACCAAACCTATAAAAATTACTAAAAAATGCATTTTTTGTACAAAAAAGTGCGTTTTTTTGTATATTACGCATACATACTGCCACGTTTTGGCAGTTTGTCGCAGTAATTTTGCAGCGTCTTAGAAAAAAACAAGTCTAATATGGATGCGTTTTTCTAAGGCGAACGAATTCATTTTATTAACAAACAACATTAAAATTTAAGTATTATGGCAAACCAAATGAATGTTTCTGAGAACCAAGTCAACAACCAAGTCGCTAACCAGACGAGAAGTCAAAAGTACCACGAGTACCGTGAGCATCTCAAAGTCATCACCAATGGCCTGATTGAGATGGCGAAAGCTGCCGGTCGTACGGATTACAAGTGTAATCAACTTCTGCGTGAATGCTACAACCTTGTTGATCAGGAGCTCCACACTTACGATGAGTGGCACGAAAAAGGGGCTCGCATCCGCGAAGGTCAGCACGCGTATCTGTTTTGGGGTAAACCTATTACCACGAAAGCCGGTTATAGTTTTAGTCCGGTACAATTCCTCTTCTGCCGCGACCAAGTCGTATTACAACCTGCGCAATAAGTAATTTCTCACATACCTCAATAATAAATCGCGCGCGTATGCGTGCGATTTATTATTTTTTCCCCTCATTCTTCAATCGCCCATCAGGCGCGCTCTACCCCTCTACTCCCCTACTCCCAATATCTAATCAAATAAAGAACTTCAACATCAACAGCGCGGTGAGGATGAGCATCGGCCAAGAGAGTTTCTTAAAACCGGAAGTGAAGAGGTTAATCACGCAATAACTCAACAAACCGAAGATGATACCATTTGCTATGGAGAACGTGAAGGGGATAATCAGTACCGTTAATATAGCGGGAATAAGTTCGGTAGGGTCGTCCTTAATAAGCAACTGACGGAACATATACATCATTCCTACACCTACCAAGAACAATGCAGGCGCAACCGCTGCCGCAGGGATAATAAGGAAAACCGGTGCCAAGAATAGACACAGCAGCAAGAGCATCGCCGTAGTAAACGAAGTCAGGCCCGTCTTGCCTCCGTATGCCATACCAACCGACGACTCCACATAAGTCCCCACCGTTGTAGTACCTAACACGGCACCTAATGTGGTGGCTAAGGCATCGCACATAAGGGCACGATTGAAAGTCTTAGGCGGCAGTTGACCCGTCTTAGAAGTCAACGCTAAGATAGTACCCAACGTATCAAAGATATCCATCGAGAGCATCGTCAGAACAACAATAAGCATGTCCAACGTGAGCACCTGACTGAAATCAAATTGGCAGAAGACGGGACTTAACGAAGGCGGGAGCGACACCCAATGTTCGGGAATCTTCGTCACTCCCATTGGAATACCGATGAGAGTCGTGAGAACGATACCTATCAACAAAGCTCCGGGAATACGGCGTACCGATAAGATAGCAGTAATCAAGATACCGATGAGAGCTAATAACGCCTCACCATGGGCGATATCGCCTAATCCTACGATCGTACCGGCATCCGCAACCACCACGTGGGCATTCGTTAGACCCAACATGGCGATGAAGATACCCACGCCTATACCCAAGGCAATCTTTATGCTCTCGGGAATGAGTTTCGCTAACCATTCCCTAACGCGGGTCACGCTGAGAATCACAAACAGTATTCCCTCTATCAGCACGCCCGTCAAAGCGAACTGCCAGCTATACCCCATTGAGAGGCAGATGGTGAACGCAAAGAACGCATTCGGTCCCATCGCGGGCGCTTGAACGTACGGCAGTTTGGCGTATATGGCGCATAATAGCGTACCTACCACTGCTGCGAGGAGGGTGGCAGTGAAAGCAGCACCTTCATCCATCCCAACAACTTTGAGCATTGAAGGGTTGACAACTAAGATATATGCTATCGCAATAAACGTAGTTAAGCCGGCTAATAGTTCTGTGAGCACCTTATGCTGTTTCTTATCAAAGCCAAAGAGAGTATGAAGGATATTATTCATCGTTTAAAAGATTTGGGATTGCAAAGTTACATTTTTTTTGCGACATACGCAAATTTATTTGCATAATTCAAAAAAAAAGAGACCTTAGTGGTCTCTTTGTTGCCTAACCAGGACTCGAACCCAGACAGACAGAACCAGAATCTGTAGTGCTACCATTACACCATTAGGCAATTTTTAACAAAGAACCTCGACCAGTTACCTAATCGAGGTTCTGAAAATGGCGGCTACCTACTCTCCCACAAAACGCAGTACCATCGGCGTTGCTG
>CALCGR010000005.1 GCA_937901025.1 uncultured Bacteroidales bacterium | reverse complement strand
CATCCACACACTTCATCGCGTGCAGGATTCTCCTCTGCACCGGCTTGAGACCGTCTTCAATCGCCGGTACGGCACGCTCCAAGATGACATACGAAGCATAATCCAAGAACCAGTCTTGGTACATGCCGGTAAGATGGTATTTTATTTGTTCATCATCATTCATAATTCCACTGTAGCCCATGCTACTTCGCCCCCTAAGGGCGGATTTTTCTTACTTACTTTCACGTGAACAATCGCTTCCGGATATAACCGCACCAACTGCGCCCGTATGCGACCCGCTACGTGTTCTAACAGATTCGACGGCTGTTGCATCTCCTTCACCACCACGTCATATAACGTCTGGTAGTGAATCGTATCCTCCAACCGATCGGTTTCCACCCCCTTCGTCTCGGGGATGTCGATGCTAACGCTCACTTTGAACGTGTTGCCGTTTTGTCTCTCTTCGGCAAACACCCCGTGATGCGCTTGCAACACAATGTCCTGCAAGCGTATGAGCATCGTTTATTTATCCCTGTTGAGGAAGATGAAAGCTAAGATACCCAACACCTCCAACACCAACGAAGCGGCCAAAAGGATGTTCGATACGGGCACAAAATAATAAACGACTAAGCATAAAACGCCTAACAAAACCAGGATCACACCTGCGTACTTTTTTAATAATGTTTTGTCCATAACTATTGTTTTTTAAAAATTATTTCATCAAATGGTAATATCCTCCCGCCAAGGTCCTCACGAACCCTTGCAGTTCCAAATAAATCAATTGGGTCACCACCTCCTGATAATCCGCTTCCATGGCCATCACCAACTGATTGATATGCACATCAGAGTCCTCTTCGTGCATGTATTGCAATATCCTTAGCGCCAGCGGCTCCAAGGACTCATTCATATCCGCTAAATCCAACTCCGTCTGCACCGGCACACTCTCCCATCGCATCGCCGCAATGATATCCTCCGCACTCGTGACTAACATCGCCCGCTCATCGCGAATGAGCTGGTTGCAACCCACCGCATTCGTATCCCATATGCGACCGGGAATAGCAAACACATCCCTACCATAATCCAACGCCTGACCGGCGGTGATGAGCGAACCGCCCTTCACCTTCGACTCCACCACTAACGTAGCATCCGATAAACCGGCAATGATCCTATCCCTGGCTACGAAGTTCCAACTCTCCGGCTCTACCTCCGACGGATATTCCGTCACCAATCCGCCCTTCTCTAATAACTCCACCGCAACGGGACGATGCACATTCGGATAGATACGGTCTAACCCGTGTCCCAATACCGCTATCGTAGGCAGTCCTGCCTCCAAGGCCGCCTTGTGAGCCGCTATGTCTATCCCGTACGCCAGACCGCTGACAATCGTCAGGTTCGGCACCTTACGGGCTAATTCCAGTATAATCTGACGGGTGATATCTTTCCCTTGCTCCGTGGCGGAACGCGTACCGACCACCGAGAGGAACTTACCCTCGTTGAAGTCAATCTTTCCTTTCGTATAAATCAGCGTCGGGGCATCCGCACACTCCTTCAATCGACTCGAATACGCCTTATCCGACGGCAGCAAGACCTGAATGCCGTGCTGATGGATAAAATCCACCTCCCGCTTGGCTTTCTCTATGGCCGCGGCCTTACCCTCCTCCGGGAGGTGAGCCCAAGCCTCCTCCACCGTGTGGTAAGCGGCTAAAAACTCCCGTTGCTTGGGAGGGTTATTACGCAGCAAATACGTAAACGCAATCCAATATGTCAGTTCTTCATCCTGCATCAGCACTTCTCACCAAAACATAAGTCTCCCGCATCGCCTAAACCCGGGAGGATATATTGATGCTCATTGAGCCTCTCGTCCATAGCTGCGGTATACAACACCAACTCCGTTCCGTTCTTCTCCCATTCCTCTAACGTCTTCACCGCCTCCGGTACCGCAATCAAACCGGCTACGATGATGCGCTTCGGCGTCCCGTTCTCGAGCAGCAGATCCAGACCGGCACACATACTACCGCCGGTGGCGAGCATGGGGTCTACGATAATCAGCGTCTTCCCGTCCAAGGCGGGGGTGGCTTTGTATCCGCATTCAATCTTCACCTGCGTATGCGCCTCGTCCGTATAGACGCGCTTGGCCGACAAGAAAGCACAATCGGCCTTGTCAAAACACTCGAGGAACCCCTCGAAGAAAGGTATCCCCGCTCTCAAAATAGTAGCCAAGACCACCTCGTCCTTCAGACACGACATCGTCGTTGTCTCCAGCGGCGTCTCCACCGACTGCGGCTGATACGTCAGGGTCTTACTCATCTCATACCCCATCGCCTGGGCTACCCTTGCCAAGTTCCTGCGGAAACGCATCCGGTCCGACTGGATATGTACATCCCGTAACTCCCTTAAGTACTCGTTTACAATACTCGACTGTGCTGACAAATTGATTACTTTCATATCGTCCAAAATTTAATGTATCGAAAAATTACTCATCACTTGCTCACTATATCCCCTCGAAACGGGAATCGTGGGTACACGCCCGTCCGCAAAATCCACTACCACCTCATTCTCCTGCCGGCGGATGACGCTCACCTTCTTGATATTGATGATATAAGACCGGTGACAACGCACCAAACCCTTGTCCAAGAACCGCCATTCGATGTTCTTGAGCGTGTTGCGAATCATCATCTTATCCAACTTCGCTCCGTTGATATAGTAAATCGTTACGTAATTATCCGCCGACTCCAAATAATAAACCATCTCCGGCCGAATCGACAGCTTCAACTCCCCGCGTTCATCGTAGAAATGGTACATCTCCGGCTCCCGGATACCTCCCTCACTCCCGGTCAAAGACTGTAACTCGTTCCGGGCATCCACATACGCAAAAGCCAAAAGCAAAATCACATACGGAATGAACAGCGTAAAGGCCGTACCTAACAAGATATCCTTATAAAGCGAGAAGAAAGACCACTTATATTCATCGGCCAACGATGGAAAAGCCTCCATCATCATCACCGAGTAAATGAACGTCATCACGTTCACCTCCAAGAAGATCCAAATACTATACCCCGTCACACTCAACTCCCTACGGGAGGCATAGACGTACATAATCCATCGACTCAGACAAATCACTACCATCCCTACCGCTACCACAATCGTTGTCCATAGCAGGTACTGCCAATCCGTATCCACCAATACCCCCGCTCGGAAGGGCTCAAAAATAAGGATGAACAGCTCGGTAAACACCGCCGTTCCGATCACCAGCCAGAGCGAGTTGTGCTTGGAATAGAAATATGCAGGAATCTTATTTTTCATGCGACTTTTACGTTCGGACTGCAAAGATACGAAAAAATCTTCATTTGTGCAAATTTATTAAGATAAATTTTCAAAAAATCGTCTAACACTTGCATATATCACAAAAAAACCGTACTTTTGTACGATTTTTGGGAACGAGGATGAAAAAGAACCAATTCATACACAAAATAGCGAAAGAACTTGTCCAAGCAATGCCCGTCACTCAGTTCGAAGGGCAGGTGGTCGTAGTCGACCATCCCGAGCAGGTGGACGAGGCCGTGCAGTACCTCCAACAGCAACCCGCCTTGGGTATCGATACCGAGTCGCGTCCCAGTTTTACGCGGGGTGTCCATTATCCCACCGCACTGGTGCAAATAGCCACGACCGAGCGTTGTTATCTTTTTCGTTTAACCCACGTGGGTATGCCCCAAGCACTGGCGGATATCTTTGCTAACAACGACATCCGCAAAGTCGGCCTCGCCTTTAAGGATGATATCAACGGACTTCGCCGTAGGCGCGACTTCACCCCGCGTAACTGCATCGATATCCAATCCATGGTGCGCAAATACGGAATCCTGGATCTGGGACTGCAGAAGATCTTCGCCATCTGCTTCGGTAAGAAAATCAGTAAGGCGCAGCAACTCACCAACTGGGAAAACAGTGCCCTCACCCCGGAGCAGCAACGCTATGCCTCTACCGATGCCTGGGCAACGCTGCTCATCTATAACGAGTTAATCGCTACCGAACCGCTGCCCAAGAAGGAGGCCGACGCCCTCTATCAGGCGGAACTGGAGAAGATGCAACTCCATCAACAACAGGTGCTGGCCGCGCGCCAAGCGCAATCAGAACAGGATCATTCTACCGAATCATGACAACGATATTCTTAAAACCGAAAAAAGAGGAGGCCGTCCTCCGTTTTCACCCGTGGGTGTTCTCCGGTGCTATCCATAAGGTGGTGCTGGATAAGGACTATCCCTACGCCGAACCCCAAGAGGGGGATCTGGTGAAAATTGTTGATTTCAACGGACAAATCTTAGGCGTCGGTCATTACCAGATAGGTTCGATCGCGGTTCGCATCCTGGCCTTCGGTACCGATACCCTGCCCTCCGACTTCTTCCTTCAACGTATGCGCGCCGCTTACGCTATGCGTCAGCAGATAGGACTGGTTCGTCCCGATAACAATACCTATCGCTTAGTCCACGGCGAGGGGGATTTTCTGCCGGGACTCGTCGTGGATATTTACGATGAAACCGCGGTTATTCAAGCCCACTCGGTGGGGATGCACCGCTGCCGTAGTCAGGTCGCTCAAGCCGTCGTAGAGGCCGTGCCGCAGGTAAAAAACGTCTACTATAAGTCGGACGATACCCTACCTTTCAAAGCTGCTATTGAGGGGGACAAGTGCGGTTACCTCATCGAGCAACATCCGCTGGCCGATAGCGAGATATGGGCACGGGAGAACGGACTGGACTTCCGTATCGATTGGCTGCGCGGACAGAAAACCGGATTCTTCATTGACCAACGGGAGAACCGCCGTTTGCTCGAGCGTTATGCCAAAGGCAAAGAGGTCCTCAATATGTTCTGCTATACCGGCGGGTTCTCCGTATATGCCCTTCGGGGTGGAGCCAAACGCGTAGACTCCGTAGATGTGAGCGAGAAAGCCGTCGAACTGGTGAAAGCGAATGTGGAGCATAACTTCCCCAACGCCGCCAACCATCATGCGTATGCCAAGGAGGCTTTCGAGTTCCTCGCGCAGAGTAAGGATCAATATGACCTTATTATCTTAGATCCGCCCGCCTTCGCTAAACATCGGGACGCTATCAAGAATGCGTTGCGGGGATACCAACGCCTCAATGCCAAAGGCATAGAACAACTCCGCCCGGGAGGGATCTTATTCACCTTCTCTTGCTCGCAAGCCATCGACAAGGAGATGTTCCGATTAGCGGTCTTCTCGGCCGCCGCACAAGTGGGTCGAAAAGTGAGAATCTTACACCAACTGCATCAGCCGCAGGATCACCCTATCAACATCTTCCATCCCGAGGGAGAGTACCTAAAAGGGCTCGTTTTGCAGGTAGAATGAAAAATTTTTGATAAAAATGCACCAAAAATTTGGTTAATTGAAAAAAAAGTTGTACTTTTGCACTCGATTTCAATTTTTTGGTCGGTTGCCCGAGTGGTTAGGGACCGGTCTGCAAAACCGGGGACAGCGGTTCGAATCTGCTACCGACCTCTTGAATACCGCCTTGCTGAGGCGGTATTTTTTAATAGACAATGACGGATATAATTGATGATATTACTTCGCAGGAGTATAAGTACGGTTTCACCACGGATGTGGATACCGACATTCTCTCCAAGGGCCTCAACGAGGAGGTGATTCGCACCATTTCATCGAAGAAAGGTGAACCTCAATGGTTGCTCGATTTTCGATTGAAAGCCTATCGTAAGTGGCTCACGATGCCCGTCCCTACGTGGGCTCACCTCGATATCCCCGAGATTGATTTTCAGGCGATCTCCTATTATGCGGCGCCAAAGAAAACAAAGGATACTAATCCCGCGGAACTGGACCCCGAGATACAAAAGACGTTCGATAAGTTAGGTATCCCGTTGGAGGAGCGGGCCGCGCTGGCGGGCAACATGGCGGTGGATGCCGTCATGGATTCCGTGAGCGTGAAGACGACCTTCCGCGAGACACTCGCCAAGCAGGGGATTATCTTTTGCTCTATCTCCGAGGCCGTTCGTGAACACGAGGACCTGGTCAAGCAGTACTTAGGTTCCGTCGTGCCTTATGGCGATAATTTCTATGCAGCCCTCAACTCCGCCGTTTTTTCGGATGGCAGTTTCGTGTATATCCCTAAGGGTGTCCGTTGCCCGATGGAACTGAGCACCTATTTCCGTATCAATGCCGGTAACACCGGACAGTTTGAGCGTACCCTTCTCATTGCCGACGAGGGAGCATACCTCAGTTATCTGGAGGGGTGTACGGCTCCTATGCGGGACGAAAACCAGTTACACGCAGCCATCGTGGAGATCGTAGTCCATAAGGATGCGGAAGTGAAATATTCCACGGTCCAGAACTGGTACCCGGGCGACAAAGACGGTAAAGGGGGTATCTATAACTTCGTCACCAAACGCGGCATCACCTATGAAAACGCGCGCCTGAGTTGGACGCAAGTGGAGACGGGGAGTGCCATCACATGGAAATATCCCAGTTGTATCCTCAGGGGCGATAACAGCAGTGCCGAGTTCTACTCTGTCGCAGTTACGAATAACCACCAGCAGGCGGATACGGGAACCAAGATGATTCATTTAGGCAAACACACCCGCTCGAAGATCATCAGCAAGGGTATCAGTGCGGGGCATAGCCAAAACGCCTATCGGGGATTGGTCAAGGTGGCCAAAGGAGCCGAAGGGGCCCGTAACTATAGCCAGTGCGACTCGCTCCTGTTGGGAGACCAATGCGGGGCACATACCTTCCCGGATATGCAGATTGCCAATGCCTCGGCAGTCGTGGAGCACGAGGCTACTACCTCTAAGATCTCGGAGGACCAACTCTTCTATTGCCGGCAGCGCGGCATAGGGGTGGAGGATGCCGTGGGACTGATCGTCAACGGGTATGCTAAAGAGGTTATGGACAAACTGCCGATGGAGTTTGCCGTGGAGGCGCAAAAACTGCTTCAAGTCAGTCTGGAAGGTTCTATCGGATAAAGCAGGGCCGATTTTTTAGGCAAAATTGAAAAATTTTGCGTTTTTTCTTTTATTTAGTTGCGTATATCAAAAAAAATGTGTAATTTTGTGCCCGATTTTACACATTGGGGCTATTTTGGTTTTGACAGCAGGTAGAATGGGTGTGTAAGCACGCCGGACATGAGTACTGTCCGTAATAAGACTCAAAACAATTAACTGGCAACATGAATGTAGCTCTCGCTGCCTAATCGAAGTACAGTAGATTAGTTTTATTTCGGCACCAGGTGCTGAAACGAGACATCCCTCCGAGCCACGCTGTAGGCTGACGGGTCCAGGGGTGCGGAAATATACAGCTGGCCGATGCATAGCTTCGCTGCATAGGTGAAACATTAGAAGCTAAGTCCATGGTTGGTGGCTTGGGTCTTGCCATGGATCGAAAACGAAGGCCAAGATAAGCGTGTAGAAAGCATATTTGTTCCTTGTTTGGACGCGGGTTCAAGTCCCGCTAGCTCCACAGATTATTAATTTATGATGCATTATACTGTTCCATAAGATGGCAACTTCACGTTATATCATTGAAGTGAAACACGTCTCCAAAGAGTTTGAAGACGGTACACGAGCGATTGATGATGTAAGCCTTCAAGTAGAGAAAGGCGAGTTTGTTACCCTATTAGGTCCTTCGGGTTGTGGCAAAACCACGTTGCTTCGTTGCATCGCCGGTTTTCAGGTCGCTTCTTCGGGGGATATTCTTTTGAATGGGGAGGATGTGACCGAACTGCCGCCGCATAAGCGTTCGGTGAACATGGTGTTCCAGAAATACGCCCTCTTCCCGCACCTCAACGTATACGATAACGTGGCGTTCGGCTTGAAACTCAAGAAAGTCAATCGCTACGAGATAGAGAAACGCGTCCGTCGGGCCCTGAAGATGGTGTCGATGTCCGACTACGAACTGCGCGACGTGGATTCGCTCAGCGGCGGACAACAACAACGTGTCGCCATCGCGCGCGCCATCATCAACGAACCCGAGGTGCTGCTGCTCGACGAACCCTTGTCGGCACTCGACCGAAAGATGCGGGCCGACATGCAACTCGAACTCATTGAGATGCATAAGAAACTCGGCATCACGTTTATCTATGTCACCCACGACCAGGAGGAGGCCCTTACGCTTTCCGACCGTATCGTGGTGATGAAGGATGGAAAGATACAACAGATAGGTACCCCTACCGAGATCTATAACGAACCCCAAAACTGTTTTGTGGCCGATTTCATCGGGGAAAGTAATATCTTAGACGCCGTCATGGTCAAGGACTGGCTCGTCCATTTCTGCGACCACGACTTCGAATGCACCGATGCCGGCTTCGGTACCGATCAGGAGGTGGATGTCGTCATCCGACCCGAAGATTTCTATATCTCCAAGTGGAAACAAGAGGAAAGTGAAAGTGAGGACTCGCCTTGGCAACTCCGCGGCGAAGTGACCAGCTGTATCTTCAAAGGTGTACATTACGAGATGTTAGTCCTCACCGAAGAAGGGTACGAGTTGTCCGTTCGCGATTACCGCTGCTTTGATGTGGGCGAGAAAGTGCAACTGCTCATCAAACCCGAGGACATACAAGTCATGCAGAAAGAATGCCTCTACAACACCTTCCACGGCACCGTACTCGAGGATAACCAAGTCGAGTTCCTCGACGAGGCTTGGGACGTGAGCGAACGTACCGCCGACCGGTTTGAGGTGGGCGAACAAGTGGATATCGAGGTGGACTTCAACCATATCAACCTGCAGGACGATGAGGAGGATGGCGTGCTTTGCGGTGAGGTACAGTCGATCCTCTATAAGGGCGACCACTACCACCTGACCGTCATCACCGACGACGGGGACAAACTGTTTGTGGATACCAAGGATATCTGGGATAAAGGCGACCGCGTAGGTATCAAGATCGCCCCCAGCTGGATCCGACTCTATAAAGTCGACAATGAGGAACCGGAGGAATGAGGAAACTATTTTTGAAACATAAGGATATAGACAAGCGCGTGTTCTGGGCGTGGCCCTATCTGATTGTGCTGTTCGAGTTCGTGCTGCTACCGATGCTCATCGTGGCACTCTATGCCTTCACCAACGGGGCAGGACACTTCACCCTCTATAACTTTTCGCTGTTCTTTACGCAGTCCGATGCTATCAATACCCTCATCTACTCCTTCGGTATCGCACTCATCACCACCGTCGTCTGCCTTCTCTTAGGTTACCCCGCCGCCTACTTCATGGCTACCCGTAGCTTCCGTATCCCTGCGGTGATGGTGATCCTGTTTATCCTGCCGATGTGGGTGAACTTCCTACTGCGCACCATCGCTACGGCGGAACTATTTGGCCTCATCGGCTTACCCTTGGACGAAAACGCCCTTATCTTCGGTATGTGTTACGACTTCCTGCCGTTTATGATCTATCCTATCCTCACTTCGCTATCGAAGATTGATGTAGCCTTATTGGAGGCCAGCCAAGACCTGGGCGCTACGCGACTGCAGACGTTCTTCAAAGTCATCCTGCCGCTTTCCTTACCCGGTATCCAATCAGGCATCATCATGGTGTTTATGCCTACGGTTTCGACCTTCGCCATATCCGAACTGCTAACCCATAACAAGATCAAACTCTTCGGCTCTATCATTCAAGAATCCATCAACTCGGGCGTGATGCTCAACTACGGTGCCGCCCTCAGTTTGATCCTACTCATATTCATTAACCTCACAACGCTCATAGGCAAAAATGCAGATAAAGAATCATCGCTCCATTGATCGTCGGGACTTCGGCCAACGACTGATCGCTCACGCATACTTATGGGTGCTTTTGTTAGTGCTCTATGCGCCTATTGCCGTCATCCTCGTTTGCTCGTTTACGGAGAGTAAAGTCTTAGGCAACTGGACCGGCTTCAGCCTCAAACTCTATACCAACCTCTTTAACGGAGTGGCAGGGGCCAGCCTCACGAGCGCCATCATCAACACGGGACTGATAGCTCTCGTTGCCGCCACCATCTCCACGTTCTTAGGGACGATTGCCGCCTTCGGCATTCACTATATGAAACCGCGTTATCAAGGGGTCGTAATGCGAATCAATCAGATTCCGATTATCAATCCCGATATCATCACGGGTATATCCCTCTTCCTCCTGTTCGTTGCCCTCGGCATCGACCGCGGCTTGGGAACGGTCATCGCCGCCCACGTGGCTTTCTGTACCCCCTACGTGGTACTCAGCGTCATGCCCCGACTCAAACGAATGACCCCGAACCTGTACGAGGCGGCCCTCGACTTAGGAGCACGACCCTCCCAAGCGTTTAGAAAAGTGATCATCCCGGAGGTGCTGCCGGGAATGATATCCGGATTCATCCTGTCACTCACCCTCAGTATCGACGACTTCGGAGTAACCCTGTTCACCAAAGGGAGCGAAGGCTTGCATACCTTATCTACATATATATACGCGGACGCGCGAAAAGGCGGCCTTACCCCCGAACTCAGACCTTTGTTCACACTTATTTTTATCACCATATTAATCTTGCTCATTGTCTCTAACATTCGAGCCTCTAAAACAACAAAAAAATGAAAAAAATCCTATTCTCTCTTCTGGCAGCGATGACTGTCTTAACCGCTACAGCTGCTGATCGCGAACACACCCTCAAAATCTACAACTGGGCGGACTATATCGATTTCAATGTTCTTGAAGAGTTCAAAACGTGGTACACCGAACAGACGGGCGAACCCATCGACATCATCTACAACACCTTCGACATCAACGAGAACATGCTCACCGAGATCGAGATCGGTAAAGAAGACTACGACGTCATCTGCCCCTCCGAGTATATCATCGAGCGTATGCTCAAACGCGACTTACTCCTTCCTATCGATAAGTCCATCATCCCCGATAGCATCAACTATTTCAAGCTTGTAGCACCATTCGCTACGGAGAAATTCCAACAGATGGCTCCTACCTCCGATATCAACGTAGCGGATTATGCCGTAGGGTATATGTGGGGAACCACCGGATTCCTTTATAACGCTGCCTATGTACAACCCGAAGAAGTATCCTCTTGGGGCGCCATCAATAATGTAGAGCGTTTTGCCGGGCGTATCTTAATGAAAGATGCCTTCCGCGATGTCTATTCCGTCATTATCCTCTACGCTTATCGTGATGAGATTGCTCGTGGCGAAGTGACTCGTGACGAACTCATTTCTCACATCACACCGGAACGTATCGCTCGGGTAGAGGAGATACTTATGGCAGGAAAAGAGTGCTATGCCGGTTGGGAAGTGGATTTCGGTAAAGAGGAGATGACCAAAGGAAAGACGTGGCTCGACCTTATGTGGTCCGGGGATGCCCAATGGGCGATAGACGAAACCGAAGGCACCGATGTGGAACTGCATTATATCGTTCCCAAAGAGGGCTCGAACGTGTGGTTCGACGGATGGTGTATCCCTCGTTATGCCGTCAACACGAAAGCCGCTACATACTTCATGGACTATATGTGCCGTCCGGATAACGCTATCCGCAACATGGAAGAGATTGGTTATGTGAGCGTCATCGCTTCGCCCGAAATAGAAGCGTGGGCGGAGGATGAAACCATCGAAGAAACGGCGGACCTAACGTATTTCTTCGGACCTAAAGCCAAAGCCGTACACGTCAACCAAGTCTTCTATCCCGACCAATCCGTCATCGACCGCTGCGCCCTTATGCACGATGCCGGCCAACAAGCCGAAGCCCTCATGCAGATGTGGAACCGCGTCAAAGGCGATAACCTCAATACCCGTATGCTCATCATCATCGGTGTCGTGGTTGCCGCCATCGTCGTACTAATCTGCGTCCAATTCATCGGACGCAGACGTCAACGCGATTTACAAATAAAAAAGAAAAACAAACGCAAATAATGAGATTACACCCCATCCTGTTCCTCTCCCTGGTCTGCCTGCCCTTCACACTATCCGCACAGACCTCGGACATGGAACAACAATTCATTCAACTCTCCCGTCGGTTTGAGGCTCGGGATAATGCCCTCGTACAAGACCTGAAAGCCTACCTCAAACAGTATCCTTACTCCACCTACGAAGATGAGGTTCGGTTCATGACGGGCGTCATCTATGCCGAACGCAATGCTTGCAAACAAAGCACCAAGGAACTGAGCCAAGTGGAGGGCAAACGCCTCTCACGCGACCATCAACTCATGCTCACTTTCTATCGGGCCTATAACAACACCATGACCGACGAGTGCGAACGGGCACTCGTCCAATATAACACCCTCCTCGATAACCCTACCTACGGCCCCGCCGCACGCTATGGGTCCGGCTATTGCCTCTATCGCTTGGCCCGCTACGACGAAGCCCTGCCCGTCCTGCTCGAACAATCACAACAAAAAGCAGTGCCGTATTTCCTGACGCAGATATACTATCATAACCGCCAACAAGACTCCGTCCTTACCCGCGCCACCCGACTGCTCTCGGATACACTAATGGTCAAGGACCCCGATTATCAGAGCGAACTGCACCGGATGCTGGGCGAGATCTATTATTTCCAAAAACAATACCCGCAGGCTATCGACCACCTCAAACTCATCCGTAACCATAAGGATGCCATCACCGAACAGGACTATTTCCTACTCGCTAATGCCTATGCCGAACTAGGCAACATCGAACAAGCCAAACTCAGTTACCAGGCCTCCATGCAGATCGGTCTTACACCCGCCATCCAAGAAGAGGTCGCCTATAACTACACCCTCTCCACCGCCCGCACGTCGACCGCTATCGGAGAGTCCGTCGAGGCCTTCCGGGACTTCCTCAAACGCTACCCGCAATCCAAACACCAAAGCGAGATATTCCACCTCATGAGTCGCGCTTTCTTGCAATCCAAGAACTATAAATCTGCCCTCGCCTTACTCGATTCCATCCCGCACCCCAACGACGAGATGCTACTCACCAAACAATTCCTCCGCTACCAGTTAGGCGTGGATGCCTACGCACAATCAAAGATGAACCAAGCCGTGCAATGGATGACCGCCGTCCTGGAATCACCTAACGGACCTCAATACCAAACCGAGGCGTATTACTTCCGGGCAGAAGCCTACTATCAATTGCGCAATTACTTATCCGCCGAACAGGATATATCCGCGTTCATGAAGTCTAAGTCCGCCCCCCAATCGCCTAACTATATCGCCGGCCTCTACCTCTATGCCTATACCGCCTTTAACCTCCAACACTATACCGACGCCCGCCAACGGTTTACCACCTATACGCAACAACCTATCCATGACCCCGCCGCGTATGCGGATGCCTACAACCGCTTAGGCGACTGCGCCTTCCATGCACGCGACTTCAATACAGCCATCTCGTACTACCAAAAAGCCGCCGCCGGCAACCAAGCCGCCTCTACCCCCTATGCCCTCTTCCAACAGGGCTATGCCGAGGGACTGCTCCACCATTATGACCGGAAGATAGACGCCCTACATACCCTCGTCACCCGGTATCCTAAGTCCGACTACTGCGCCGAAGCACTCTACCAAATAGCTCGCGCGTATATCCAACAATCCGATAACCCCCACGCCCTCACCACCTACCAACAACTCATCACCGACTACCCGCGTGCTACCCAAGCCCGCCCGGCCCACCTCGAGATAGCCATGCTCTATCGTAACCAAGGCGACTACGATAATGCGATCCGCTCCTACCAAAAAACAATCCAACAATACCCCGCCGGTGAGGAGGCATACGCCGCCCTCAATGCCCTCGAAAACATCTACGTGGAACTCAATAAAGTCGAGGAATACCTCGCTTATACCAAGACCCTCGAACCACTCCACCTTAAGGTCGTCGCTAAGGAAGACTCCCTCTCGTTCGCTGCCGCGGAACTACAATTCATGACCGGCAAAGCCGCCGAGGCCCTACCACACTACGTCGCCCTCGCGGCACGTACCGGTAGCCGTTACCAACTGCCCGCTACCGCCAAGGCAGCACAGATCTATTTAGAACAACAATCCTACGAAGCAGCCCTACCGCTCTTCGAACAATACCTCGCCCTCGCTCCCTCCTCCGTCGAACGCGAACAAGCCCTGTCCGGCATGCTCACCTGCGCCCAATCACTCAAAAACGAGGAGCGTATCATCACCATCACCTCCCGCCTCATCAGCGAAGGCGCTTCGCCTGCGTTAATGGAGAAAGCCCATTTCCTCCGGGGCGTAGCTTACGCTAATCAACAAGCCTACGAGAAAGCCCTTGTCGACCTACAACCCCTCACCACCAACGTGGTGACCTCCCAAGGGGCTCAAGCCCAATACCTGGTCGCTTACGCCTATACCCAATTAGGCGATATCGATGAGGCGGAACAGCAGATCATCGCGTTTACCCAACAGAAAACCCAACAGCAATACTGGCTGGCTAAAGCCCTTATCCTACTCAGCGATATCTATCGCTTGAGAGGGGACGACTTCCAAGCACAACAGTACCTGCTCTCCCTACAAAACAACTATAAGCAAACCTCCGACGATATCCAAACTATCGTCGCCGATAAACTCGCTCAAATAGAATGAAACACCCTCTTTTGATAGCCCTTTGTCTTTCCCTCCCGCTCGCGGCACAAGACTATGACCGCTCCGTCGTGGTGGAGAAGGATTTTCAACCCGTCATCCAAAACGCCGGCAAACTCAAACAACCCCATGCCCTGCTCCCCGAGAACCTGCCGCCGACACCCATCGTCTTCTCGCAACCGGATACCTCCGTTTTGTCCTATGGACAAGTCTATCCGCTGACAACCCCGGCCCTCGCCTTCACTACACCCGATACCTTGCGGGGACTCATCGAGGGCGGATTCGGACATATCAATACCCGCATGCGCTTCCACTATTCCTGGGCGGATACCAAAGCCAATACCCTCCTCATCGCCGCCTCCCATAAGGGCGCGTGGGGACCGAAAGCCCTCGAAAAAACCGACCTCAATATCCGCTTCCAACACGGCTATCGTACGGGACAAGTCTTCCTTAACCTCTTCGGCTCTAACGAGTTTTATACTCGCTATGGCCTCTACTACGACGGGGATAAAGGCCTTACTACCCACCACCTCAATCAACTCGCCGACTCCGCTAAACAAACCCTCTGGGGCGGGGGAATAAACGTAGGCGTACAGTCCGCTCCCAAAGAGGATATACAGTATAAGGCTACCCTCCAATATGACCTAATGAGCATGCCCTCCCTCGCTATCGAACACCACGCGAAAGCGGACCTAAACTTCAACTATAACAACGGCTCCGAACACTATGGCGGAGTGAACTTCACGTTCTTGGGCTCTTTCTATTCAAACTATAGCCTAACCGAGGAGGTCCTCAACCGTTATTACCTCCGCCTCGAACCTTTCTACGAGTATAAAGGACAACGGTTCTTGATTCACGTGGGAGCAAACATCGACATGAACTTCGGAAAAGGCGAGATTCTATCCAACACCAAAAACGTCAGCTTCGCTCCCTCACCAAATGTCTATATGGAAGCCCAACTGGCACCGAAATGGGTCATCCTCTATGCCCAAGCAAAAGGCTCTCTCGGCTATGGACATAGTGAGGATTTTATCCGTTCCAATCGTTACCGCGAACTCAAGAAATCCGTTCTCTCGCAACACGCAACCGCGTATTCGCCCATCGACGCAAGAGCGGGCTTTAAGTTCCGGCTCGAGAAAAACCTCCTACTCGACATCCACGGCGGCTATGCCCTCAAACAAAACATGACCACCCTCCTCGCTACACCCAACGCACTCTATCTCGATTATACCTATAGCAACGCGCGATGCGGAAATGTGGGACTAACCCTCTCCTACCACTACCAAGACATCGTCACCCTCAAAGCTTATGGCGATTATTTTTTCTGGCAAAACGATAGCATCGAAGGCATCGACTCACATCGGCTTCACGTCTATGACCAAGCCGCTTGGAAGGCGGGCGTCGATATCGACGCGAACATCGACAACCACTGGAGTGTTTATTCACACAACCGTTTTGAGGGCTCGCGCTATGCCCTGGTTCAAATGCAGGACGTCAAACTCAAACCGATCATAGACATTAACCTCGGAGCACGGTATCATTTCGATAACCAACTCTCCCTCTCACTCGATATCAATAACCTCATTCATCGATATAACGACTTATACTATGGCATCCAGTCACGAGGCATCAACTTCCTCGTGGCCGTTCGCTATCGTTTCTAAACTTTTTAAAACCATGAATACACAAACACTAACAGAACGCTTTAAACAGCACTTCCCCACATCGGGAATGCGTGTCTATGCCGCGCCCGGCCGTATTAACCTCATCGGTGAACACACCGACTACAATGGCGGATTCGTCTTCCCCGGAGCCGTCGAACAAGGCCTACTCGCCGTCATCCGTCCTAACGGGACCTCTACCGTCCGCGCCATCGCCGTGGATCTCAACGATGAAGCCGAGTGGGATATCAACGACCCGGTCGGCCCTAAAGCTACCCATTTCCGATTCGTCTATGGCGTGAGTCGCGAACTCATCGAACGCGGCATCGCCGTACAAGGCTTCGATACCGTCTTTGCCGGTAACGTCCCCCTCGGCGCCGGGATGTCCTCCTCCGCCGCTCTCGAGAGCTGCTTCGCCTTCGGCCTCAATGACCTCTTCGCACAAGGCGAAGGCCTCAGCCGCTGGGACATGGCGTATGCCGGACAAGCTACCGAACATAAATACATCGGCGTGAACTGCGGAATAATGGACCAGTTCGCTTCGTGCTTCGGTAAAGCAGGATCACTCATGCGACTCGACTGCAATAGCGGTCAGTTCGAGTATTTCCCGTTCCACCCCAAAGACTACCAACTCGTCCTCGTCAACTCCTGCGTCAAACATGAACTGGCGGGCTCGCCCTATAACGACCGCCGCCGCTCCTGCGAAAACGTGGCAGCAGCGATACAACATCTCCATCCCGACCGTACCATCAAGACCCTGCGCGACTGTACCTGGTCCGACCTCGATGAAGTCAAGGCCGTCTGCTCCGACGAGGATATACGCCGCGCTACCTTCGTACTCGGCGAGAAAGACCGCGTACTCGCCGTCTGCGACGCCCTACTCAAGGACGACTATGAAACCGTCGGACAACAGATGTACCTCACCCATCAAGGCCTCAGCCGAGACTACGAAGTCAGCTGCGAGGAACTCGACTTCCTCAACGATATAGCTAAACAGTGCGGCGTCACCGGCTCCCGTATCATGGGCGGCGGATTCGGAGGGTGTACCATCAACCTCGTCCGTAAAACCGACTATGCTAATTTTGTCCAAACCGTGACGGAGCGTTTTGCGGAGCGCTATGGTCACCAACCGCAAATAATCGACGTCGTCATCGCCGATGGCGCCCGTAGAATAGAATAAGCGTATATAAACAATATCATCATGAAGGATAATCTATCTGCTCAAATCGTCTTATCTCGTGTCCCGAGTAAGTACTATCGTCCCGCATCTGCCGTAGAGGCAGTGCGACTGACGCGTCAGGAGAAAATCAAAACCACCATCGTCGAGAACGCTACCGAAGGTAGCGAACTGGTCGCTAACATGATCATCGAACGTATCATGAAAGCCGACTCCCCTTCGTTTACCGTCACTCTCTCCACCGGCCGCACCCTCGTCGACGTGCGCCCACGCCTGACCGGCGTGCAGTCGCAAGCTACGTTCATCGATTGGCAAGACGACGCTTTCTTCCCCGATGACCAACCCCTCGACCTCCTCGTCCTCGGTATCGGCCGCGTCGGCGAGATAGGCGGTCAAGGCCTGCGCGCCATGATGCGCGCCAAAGAGGTCATCCTCGTCGGCTGGGGCGAACATAAGGCTCAAGCCGTAGCCGATGCCGTCGAGGGCGAAGTGAAGGATATGTGCCCCGCATCCAAACTCCAGTTCCATGATAACGCCCAACTCGTCTGCGACCTTAATGCCGCACAATATCTCACGCGTATCCAACACCCGTGGCTCGTCACCCAATGCGACTGGAACGACCAACTCACGCGCCGCGCCATCGTATGGCTCTGCCAACAAACGGGCAAACCTATCCTCAAACTCACTAACAAGGATTATACCGATAACTCCCTCTCCGAACTCATCACCCTCTACGGGTCCGCGTATAACTGCAACATCAAAGTCTTTAACGATATCCAACATACCATCACCGGTTGGCCCGGCGGCAAACCCAATGCCGACGACTCCGCTCGACCCGAACGCGCGAAACCCTACCCGAAGGATATCCTCATCTTCTCACCCCACCCCGATGACGATGTGATATCCATGGGCGGCACCTTCCAACGACTCATCAACCAACACCATAACGTCCATATCGCCTACGAGACCTCCGGCTGTATCGCTGTCGATGATGGACACCTCCAATATTTCCTCGACTTCATCAACGGCCTTCCTGCCGTCAATCTGCATACCACAATCCTCAATCCTCAATCCTCAATCCTCAATCCTCAATCTTTCTCTCAACGCGAAATCCTGGATTTGAAGGCACTCATTCGTCGTGGGGAAGCTACGGCAGCCGACCGGTTCATGGGACTTGCCGAGGACCATATCCATTTCCTCAACTTGCCGTTCTACGAAACCGGAACAATCAAGAAAAACAACCTCTCGCAGGCGGATGTGGATATCGTCAAACAACTGCTCTTGGACATCAAACCCCAGGAGATGTTCGTTGCCGGCGACTTAGCCGACCCGCATGGTACCCACAAGGTCTGCCTCGATGCCGTCCTGGCAGCGATCGATGAACTGAAGGATACCGAAGCATGGCTGCGCGATTGCCGTATATGGATGTACCGCGGAGCGTGGATGGAGTGGGGAGTCGACCTCATCGAGATGGTCGTTCCGCTCTCGCCCGAAGAGCTGCGGCATAAACGGAATACCATCCTCCGGCACCAGTCGCAGATGGAGTCGGCTCCGTTCTTAGGCGACGATGAACGTTTGTTCTGGCAACGCGCCGAGGACCGTAATCACGCTACGGCACAGCTCTATTGCGACCTGGGTCTCGCCAATTATGAGGCGATGGAAGCCTTCGTCCAATACCGACTGGAGTAAACAAACGAGGAAGAAATAGCAAAAATTGCATATATGAAAAAAGTATTTTTGGCACTGATGGCTATTGCCACCATCGCGTTAACAGGGTGTAAAGAAAAGAAAGAAGAACCCAAAGGCCCTACCATCATTGATGGGACGACGATTACCGAACTACGCTCCTACACGGAGAAGTCCCCTAATCCTATCAATGCAACGAACCTCAAGTTAGCTAACTCCGAGGAGACATTAAAATCCCTTCGTCACGTATCTAAAAACCGCCTGTTCTACATGGACTATTTGGTTGATTTCCCAATGGATAAACTGTGGAAGACGGGCGATGAACGATACCAATATGATACCGCTATGAGTGGTGAGTTGAAGTATCTTAACGACTATTTGAGTCTGTTGTTTCATAATTATCCCGAACCCCGAGTGATGGATGACCCCTTGACCGCTTGCTCCTCTTTTATCTGCCATAACGAAAAAGGAGAACTGCTTTTCTGCCATAATATGGATGGTGCCGGCGGAAGTATCGTTGCTGTTTACCAAAAACCGATGGGCGGGAAATATGGTTTTGTAGCGCTGTCTAACACGATTTATAACGTTTTTCGTTTCGCACCGGAGTACATAGAAACAGGTGTTTTGATGGATGGTAAGTCCGACCTTTATATCCTTCTGACCCAACACATGGCGCATTTAGGCGGAATGAATGACCAAGGCTTGTGCTACTGTATGTTGCAATTGCCGCCGCTGATTCACTCCGAGGTGTCAGACCCTAATCACACTATGCCCCCTCTTTCTGCGCAAGATAAGAAAGGCGATAAGTCACTGCCGCAATTGATCAACTCGTCGATGTACTACATGCTGCTTACCCAATGCGCTACGGTGAAAGATGTAGAAACGGCTCTGCGCACGAAATACGACTATACCCAACTCAACAACGTGATGAACGGGCACTTCCTCATTGCCGATGCCACCGGCGATTTTGCCGTGTTTGAGTATTGGGGCGATACACTTTATGTGTTACGCTCAGCAGACCGTCAGAAGATCTTGCCGCTTACGCCTCACGTTCTTCCTTTTGAGTTCAATTGTATGGAGAACTACTACTGCAATCCAAAGGCAACAGCAACGTATATCACCGATCCGTGGCAGTACGGATTTAGTGCTAAGGTGCGTGCAGGACACATGATGAATGCCTACAAGCCGGTTATGAGTGAGTTCCAAGCCCTCAAATGTTTGCAGGAAGGTTATTATACGATGGAGTATCCGGATAACAAAACCAATTATTCGGCGGTCTATAATCTGGCTCAACGCACGTGTATCTTCAATGTTTACAACGACATGAGTGAGGCCTTCACCATTGACCTAAAGAAAGACTTACAATAAAATTAGACAATCATCAACCCCAAACCGCCAATGCAATTATGAGGCGATGGAAGCCTTCGTCCAATACCGACTGGGGTAAATGTTAGAATAACTGCCGATCCAAATTCCGGAAAGAGATGGCTTCCATAATGTGGGCGGGGAGGATATCACGTTCGCCCGCTAAGTCGGCTATGGTACGGGCGACTTTCAATATCCTATCATACGCACGGGCACTGAGACCTAACTTCGTCATTGCTGTCTCGATAATCTTATCGCAAGCCTCGCTCAAGACGCAATACTTCCTTACCAATTTCGGACTCATTTGCGCGTTACAGTGAATCTCTTTCTGGTCAGCAAAGCGTTCGGATTGGATCTTGCGCGCTTTGAGGACGCGTTCACGGATGGCGGCAGAGGGCTCACCGGGTTGTTGGTCCTTGAGTTGGTCGTAAGGTACGGCTTGGATAGAACACTGGATATCGATACGGTCGAGTAGCGGACCGCTGATCTTACTCATATATTTATGTACCTGCGCAGGCGTACACGTACACGGGTGCGCGGGATTATTTTCACCATAGTGTCCGCAAGGGCAGGGGTTCATAGCAGCCACGAGCATGAACGATGCCGGATAATCCATCGTACCATTGGCGCGCGCCACGGTGATGCGTCTATCCTCTAAAGGTTGGCGCATGACCTCCAAAACGGAGCGATGGTACTCGGGAAGTTCATCAAGGAAAAGGACCCCATTATGGGCGAGGGAAATCTCTCCCGGATGGGGGTTCTGTCCGCCCCCGACGAGGGCTACATCGGTGATGGTATGGTGGGGCGAGCGGAAAGGCCGTTGAACGATGAGTGAGGTAGAGGCAGCGGACTTGCGTTTGCTGAGCAGTCCGGTGACGGAGTGGATCTTCGTAGTCTCGAGAGCCTCCTCCAGCGTGAGGGGAGGAAGGATGGTCGGGATACGTTTAGCGATCATCGATTTACCTGCCCCGGGCGGGCCAATCATAATAAGGTTATGTCCGCCGGCAGCCGCAATCTCGATGGCGCGGCGGGTGGTTTGTTGTCCACGCACGTCCGCAAAGTCGATGTCGGTAGGGTACGACTCTTCGCGGAAGAGGGTTTCGATATCGACGGTAGTAGGTTCGAAGACTTGTTCGTTATTAAGGAACTGAATGACCTCCTGTAGGCTGGTCATACCATAGACAGTGAGTCCTTGTACGACCGCCGCTTCGGCAGCATTGTCCTTAGGTACGATTATAGCGGGGATACCCTTCTTACGGGCACACATAGCCATCGGGAGGACACCCTTGATGGGTTGCAGCGTACCATCGAGCGAGAGCTCGCCCATGATCATGAGTTGTTTGAGTTTATCGGTCTTGAGTTCTTCCGCGGCTACGAGCATACCGATCGCCAGCGGTAGGTCATAAGCGGCCCCCTCCTTCTTAATATCCGCAGGGGACATGTTGATGGTGATGGTGCGTTTAGGCGACTCGTATCCGTTGACCATCAAGGCGGAGACGATACGTTCGTGTGCCTCCTTGACGGCATTATCGGGAAGACCAACAAGGGTAAAATCATACCCGGCAGTGGCGTGTACTTCGATGGTGATAGGTACGGCATCTATGCCGACCGCAGCAGCAGCGTGAATCTTGACTAACATATTATTTCTTTTTCTTGGGTTTGCGCCAGTTGAAGTCGTGTTTGAAGACGAAGCCGACCCCTTGGATCGTGCTGGCTTGGCGGAGCGAGTACTTGTCCACCATGTGCGTGTACGCCTTCACACGGAACTTACCATCCTTGGTGAGCATGTACTCCACGTCCGCATCACCGAAGAAAGGCCGGTTCGTAATATCATTATATCGATAACCTAAATCGCCATTAATCACCAACCGATCCACCGGTTGCAACTGGAACTTGGCTTCCGCCTCATACGAAGCTTGGGCCCCTTGACCATCCTTACGTACATTCACTCCCATCGAGAACACATCCGTCAGTTTGCCCAACCAACTGTTGATCTGACCCGTGATCGTCGAGGATACCAGCGAGTACATCTCGTTCGTTCCCAGCGTACTCGTCCTTGTCATATAATCCGGTGTATAGAAACGACTGAACACCAACAGATAAATGACTTGCCGCATCAACATCTCCTCCGTGTTGATGATCGTCTTCACCTTATCCGCTATCTCTTGCTCCGACTGCGGCAACGACAACGCAAACCGAATCTTCGGGTTATCCAACGTCCCGCTCAAGTTAATCGAAGTGGTCACCGGGATATTCGTGCGGGAAGTGGCAACAGACGTCACATCCGACCCGAACAAGTCCTTCAGCGAGGCCGTCACCGTATAGTTCGCCGTCACATCCAATAGCGGCATCTCCGGTACACCCGACCAAACGATCGAACCACCATCCACGAGCGTGAAGTCGCGGTGAATCATGTTCCCCACCGTGAAGCCCATCGTTCCCGATTGTACCGTATATGTTCCCACCATCGAGATGATATCCGTCTGGTCATCGTAACCAATCGTGATGGCACCATCTCCGCGGGCTTTGATCTCATCCCCCGTTCGCTCATTGAGCACCAACCCGAACAGCAGGTTCGGCTGTACCCCGACATTCAGCGACATCTTAAACCTCGTTCCGCGGGAACTCTGCATAGGCATCAACTCCTCCTCTTCCTCCGGCACGAGCACACTGACATCATTGCGATTGAAGAACGTGATAAACGAGTTGTCGCCGGCACTCGATGCATAAGACACATTAAACCTAAAATTCGAGTTACCCATCGTCTGCGCCGTAGCCGTCAAGGTCACCAGGTCCTCGTCCCCGTCGATATACACCTCACCGGAGGCATAGGTCTTACCGGACAACATCTCGCCCTGCTTATAAGGAAGATTGAACACCAGCGCATCATTCGGCCGCGCCGCAATATTAAACTTAAAGTCCTTAAAATACTCATTATGCTTCAACACCCCATCTACCAACAAGTCATTGCCCTCCTCATCCTTCAATATCATATTCGGGAACCGTATCGCAGTAGAATCCAAGAACACCGAGTCCGATACGAAATACCTGCACCCCGTATACGGAATGGTCATACCCACACTATCCGCATAAGCCTTAGCCATCACCCAAGTGCGTTTTGCATCACCCGATACCTTCACTTCCCCATACGCCCTACCGCTGATATCCGTGATGAATCCCGAGGTCCAGTGATTGATGAACGCTACCGACAGCGAATCCGGGTAGATATCCAGTCCCCATAGCTTATCGCCTAAGGTCTCCACTAATCCATCCATATGCGCCACATGGCGTCCCTCTTCCTCTACATCCGCATCAATGAGGATATTATAATTCGACTTATCCAATGTGAGCCTACCCTTCGCATCCCCGATCGGATACCCGTTCAATCCCGCATCTCGCATCTCCACATCTGCCTCAAACGCCGGTGCAGAGAACAACGAATAGAGTTTCGCCCAACCCGTCACTTTCCCTTGTACCGTCAGCACATTCGTAGGCAACAAGAAATTGATGAAGTATCCCGCCTCCAATTGCCCTAACTGCACCGCTAACTCGTCCTCAGGCGAGGGCGATCCAACACCATTAGCCTCAATAAATTGCGCCGCCGTACCAATCCTAAAGTGGTCCACCGTTAAGATCGTATCCGCTACACAATAGGAGAGCAGCGCATCGTTAATATGATACACACTATCCCCATATTGGAAGTAGGACGGATACAGGTGCATATCCACCAGCGGATAACCCGCATATTGAGTGAAATGCGTGGACAAAAGGATGTCTCCCTCAATGAATGACTCTTGCTGTAATAACGTCAGGTCTTCCGACTGCACATGCGGCAGCGTAGAGTCTTGACGGTTCGGATCCACGTTCTTCAGCGACAAAGCCAACTGACACGAGTCGTCCTGCGCAAACGAGTGTAACACCAGTTTGGTGAAGCCCGTCTTAGCCGAGAAATCCATATTCGCTCTCGCCCCTAAGTTATCGGTAGAGAAAGTGATATCCTCAATCTTCCGCTTACCTATACTCAAACTCGGCACATAACCTTGTACTACCCAGTGGTGGGCCTCCTCGCTCACATATCCTTTCATCACCGGATAGTCGGAAACGCGTACCGGTAATCGTAGTACTCGTTGCAGGCGCTTGAGCTCCCGCCCATATAGGTAAAACCTAAAGTTATTATTCGAAGACCTCGCTAAGATTCGCTGCCGCGTCTGCTTGCCAAAGAGTTGCGGCACATACCGAATCGCTAACTTCTCTAACGTGGTCGGCAGCGTCTTATATTCCAAATCCCCCGTCAGCGTTCCCGCCAGATAATCGGAAGTAATCTGTATCAGTTTATTATGCCCATCCGTTGCCTGGTGCGTAAACCTCAACTCGCTCATCTCAATCGAGTCTTCCCCGTTCTTAATCGCCAACGAGTCCATCACCAATTCCGCCATCAGATCCTCTAAAGAGGTGAACGAGGCATGTCCCTTCAGGTGCGTCGCCACGGCAGCCTGAGCATAATACTCACTGAGATGCAACGGACCGAGGAGGAACTTCTTCAGTCCTAACTCCAAGTCCATCATATACCCCTTGGCCCCGCGCTCAGCGGATAGTTCGGCGGCAAACACCAGATTCGAATCATTGATGGCCACCCTACCCGCATACTGCGATTGTTTGATTTTGTCACTCCCCGTCGCCTCTATGACTTGTCCTTTTACCTCGATATCCCGATAGGTATAGCCGCGGTACGTGAACTCGGAGATAAGAGTCGATAGTTGCGCTTTCAATTGCTCCGCCGTTAGGGAAAGTGTGGTGCGGACGTCAAACGACACATCCCCCATATCCGCATCGCCGACCACCTTGCCTACGTGGAAGTTCTTCGTGGCTAATCCGCCCTCGAACGTGAGGGACCGGAAGGCATCTCCCGCCCGCAGCCGACCATCCGTCGTGATTGCACCCAAGGCCGTGCGGAAGGCTCCCTTGAGCGTCAAGGCCCGAGCCATACCGCTCACCTGTCCCCGATAATGGATCGCCCCGATGCTATTAACCGATGACGGCAAAGCAAAAGGCGTGTTCGTCAAGTCGGAGATGATATCCTGAATCATACCCGCATTGACATAGAAGTCGCGGCAGTTGGCTTTGATAAACGTGCTATCTAAGTTCGGCAGTCCCCGTACCACCACATCTGCCGCCAGCACTTGCTGTTTGTTATAATGCATATCCAACCGGTGCAGTGCGAGCGAATCAAGACTTCCTTTCATCTGAGCCTGCACGTGCAGCGAGCGACGAAGGTTCTTCAGTCCCGGTGCCACCATCGCCAAGTCCGCCGGACAGAACGTGAGGTCGTCAAGGTCGAACAATGTTTGTATCTCCGGTGCTGCCTCCGTCAGCGTCTCCCACGAGAGACCATCCCATAACCGACTCGGGAAACTGAGCCGTATGTCGTCTATATGAATCGCCGAACGGGGTAATTGCAGCCGTAAATCGGGGATACGGAAATATTCCCTACCGGCGAGCAACTCCGTGTGTAAGTGGTTAATGGTGAGCGGCTGAGTCTTCTTTGCATTGGGCAGATAGACATAGTTCGCTTGCAGGTCGCTGAGCACGATATTCAGGGTGTCGTACGACCAGGCATTGAGTTCGAGTTCGAGGTCTTCTACATTGACATAGTGGTCATCATATCTCAACCGGGTATGGGAAACGGCAATGTTCGGAGCCATGATAAACGTCTTAAGCACCGGCAGGGAGTCGGGCTGACGAAAGAGCGGACGCAAGAACGCGTAGTTGTTGTCGTGCAAGTTCAGATAAGCACCCTCTACGCGGGTTTTACGGATGTTCACAATGTTATGGAAGAGGTCTCGCATCCGCAACCGGGCATAGACTTCGTGAACATATAACAACGTGTCTTGCTGCTGATCCTCCACATAGATGTCCTCCAGTTTTAATGTCGCCGGCAAACGATAATCCACCTTCCCCACGTGGAGGTCCGTACCCATTCCCAACCCCACTTCCTTGGCCACAACCTCTACGGCACGGGTCTGCAAATCGCTACTCGACAACAACGCTACACCGACCCCTCCCAACAGCACGAGGGAGAGAAGCAAAAGGGACAATATGTAACCGATACGTTTGAGCGACATCTGTACGCGCATATTATTTGACGCTACAAAATTACTAAAATAATTTTGAATACGCAAATAAATATATCATTTTGTCGCCATTCTTACACAAAATCGGCAAAAATGAGCAAAAAAAAAAGAGCCCTCAGGCTCTTCTTTTCTCCAGGCGATGTCCGGATTACTTAACGCGGCGCGCTTCAATACGTGCGCTCTTACCACGCAATTCGCGGAGGTAATAGAGTTTAGCACGACGCACTTTACCGTATTTATTGACGGTAATCGACTCGATGAAAGGACTATCCATAGGGAAGATACGCTCTACACCTACGTTGCCCGACATCTTGCGAACAGTGAAACGTTTCTTGTCCTCAGAACCCTTGATGGCGATCACGTCACCACGGAACTCTTGGATACGCTCCTTGTTACCTTCTTTAATACGATAAGCAACCGTTACTTGGTCTCCGGCTGCAAAAGCCGGGAACTCTTTCTTCTCACCGGCAAATGCCTGTTCGGCAATTTTCAATAAATCCATTGCAGTAATCTTTAATGGTTAATGGCTATAGCATACACTACGTTCGGCACTTCTTAATAAGCCCTAATTCTGATCGTCAGAGGCTAATAGTCGAAAATCGGTGCAAAGATACAACAAAAATTTGGAATGAGCAAATTTTAGAGCAAAAAAATAAAATTTATTT
>CALCGR010000004.1 GCA_937901025.1 uncultured Bacteroidales bacterium | reverse complement strand
AGTCAAATCTTTAACAAGAGTTATAAACAATTACAAGGGGTTGCTTATCCTTTGCTTATCCCTTGCTGTTTTTGGGGTTGAGAGTGCGTGGGCGGCATCTGATAAATATTCAAAGGGACAATCAGTTGTTGCTACAACAGGAGGTGGAAAGGTTTGGGTCTCCTATGGCGCAGATTCAAATTACGAACAACACGTAACCGCAAATGGAAATACGACCTCTGCAAATAAAAGTAGCGCTACGGGTTCTGCAACCCATGAGTATTATTTTTATGCTGTTTCTGATGAAGGGTATCACTGGGAATCATGGTCTTTCAGCAACGCGGAAGGGACTCCTAGTCAAAGCCAAAACACTACAGCAAAAGTTTCTACAGATAAAGAAAAGGAGACAGACGCAAAACTTTTAAAAGGAACTGCCACGTTTACGATTAACCAACACACCATTACTTGGAAACCCAATGGTGGTACAATTAATGGCTCTACGAATAATTATGTTCAAACGCAAAATTATGGAACTACAATCACCCCGCCGACAAATGTTGCTCGTACGGGTTACACCTTTAATGGATGGGACAAAACTCCTGCCACAACGGTTCCAGATAATGATTTAGAGTATACTGCCCAATGGACGGAGAAAAGTTTTACGGTTACCATTAGCGCTGGGGCAAATGGTTCTGTCTCTCCTTCTGGTAGTCAAACAGTCAAATGGTTTAATGGAACATCCATTACCGCTACAGCAGATCATGGCTATCATTTTGTTAATTGGACAACAACCGATGGCGCATCTGTTGCAAGTACAACAACAGCTACCACAACCGTTACAGCGACGGGTACAGGTTCTGTAACGGCAAGCTTTGCACCGAACCGACACACTCTAACTTGGGATTTTGCAGGTGGTAGTACATCATCGACCACATATACCAAAGCAGGAACGTATGATTACAAGACGGCTATTACTTATCCTGCTAATAATACTATGTCTCGTGCCGGCTATACTTTTAATGGTTGGGATAAAACCATTACGAATATGCTCGATGAGAATGTGACAATTACCGCCCAATGGACAGCTCACACCAATACCCCCTATAAAGTTGAGCACTACTTCCAAGATATAAATGGGAATTACCATGCAGAACCTAACCAGACACAAGTGCTTTACGGCACAACGGATACACAGGTAACCCCCGACTATTGTAGTGATTATACTGGTCATACTCCTCCAACCAAACAAACCGTGAATATTGACGGTGATGGCTCACGAGTGGTGAAGTATTATTATACGGTTAATTCTTACATACTGACTTGGGACGGAAATGACGGAACGGTCAATGGTAACGCGCAGGAAGTGCAAACTGTAAAATATAGTTCTCTCCTCTCAAGTTACAAACCATTGGATGCAAATGTTAAGCGAGATGGTTACGACTTTGTGGGTTGGGATCCGGAGGTGACTTCACAGATGCCTGCCTATAACTTGACTTATACTGCCCTATGGGAAGCCAAAGGTCAAGATATTAGTTTCGTTGCCAATCAATCGACCGGTTCAAACCCAAGTCCAATCCAAGGTAAGGTGGGACAACCTTATGGCACACTTCCACAACCCGGACCCACTACGTTTGATAAACCGGGATATAGTTTTGACGGTTGGTTTACTGCCGCCTCAGGAGGTACGAAAGTGGAATCGACCTCGCTTGTAGAGGCGGGTATTACCACGCTATATGCCCATTGGACGCCGAAAACCTATACGGTTACTTTCCATCCGGGAGAAGGAGGAACCGTTGATCCTATTTCCAAGACGGTTACGTTCGATGCTGCTTACGGAACCCTTCCTACGCCGGTTCGTAACGGATACGTTTTTGGCGGATGGTGGACCGATGCTACCGGAGGTACAGAGATAACGGCAACGACTACCTTTAATATTGCAGGAAACGTTGACCGTTATGCTCACTGGACGGCTTTGGTGGTGGATAATAATACTACGCCGGCAGCCTTGACCTTTACCGAACCCGGGGAACAGACGGTTACCGTCAACTTCACTGTTTCCGGCGGAACATTAGACGACTACACACCTTCGGTTGGTGGTAGTGGTTGGAGTTTTGTTTCCCAATCTATCTCCGGCACCACTATCAGCGTGGTGGCTAAGTTTACGGCTACCCAAACCACTCCGAAAACCAATGCCGGAACGGTAACATTGACATCAAAGGCAAGTACCGCCAGTTCGCGTACGGCTAACGTGTCTGCGAATGTAACCTTGACCCCGAGTTTGACTGCCAATCCAAGTACATTAGACTTTGGTACGGTTGTTCGCGGATCGGGCGCAACCAAGAAGACAATTGCTATCTCGGGAACGAACGTTGTTGAGTGGAATTTTGCGGAATTGTCCGCTCCTTGGTCGATTGTAAAAAAGGAAAATTCAACAATTGAGGTAACTTTTAATCCTCAATCAGAAACGGCTGTGGGTGCTATTGAGAAGACCTTTGATATAACTTATAAGAACGCGCAAGTCCCCATCACAACCAATAAGCTGACCATCACCCTTAAAGCCAATGTGACGCTGAGTGAGGCGAATGTTACTTGGACAGGTGCAACCACCTATAATGTGGAGGCAGCGTCTATTAACTTAGACAATGTTTGGCAAAGTCAAAATACGAATTCGCGCCGTTACTCCATCACGTTTACTCCGGACGGCAAATCGCACGATGGAGTTAAGAAAGAGACCACGTTAGAAGGTTCTGTTTTGTCGTTTGGTCAAGCCGGTACGGCTGTCTTAACACTAAACCAAGATGAGTCTGTTTCTCACACACAAGTCTTGGATGCTACGGTAACATTGACAATACAACGTATTGCAAACACGATTACCGTTTCTCCTTCCAGCTTTACGGGATTGACAAGTGGAGATAGAAAAGATATCACATTTACCAGCTCTAATACGGAGAATAATTTCTATGTGAGTCAATCTTCGGGCGCGTTGGGTGTTGCCCGTTATGAAGAGGCTACACGCAATACCGGTTATGTGATTGCTATGTACACGGAAGGATCGGCTACTTTTGAAGTTTCTCAAGACGAAACCTATAAATATGAAGGAGCATCAACTTCCTTCAATGTTTCGGTAGCAAAAGGACAGGCGGGAACATGTAATATCTCATTAGAGACCACAAGTGGAGATGTAACAACTTCGAACTCTGTTATGATTAATTTTGGTGGAGCTAATTCTGCTGGAACTCTTACTTTTGAAGCATCGCGTGATAGAAACTGGAATCCCCTGGGGCAAGATAATGGTGGATTAACTGTTATTGAGAGTTTTGCAGATGGTTCTGAAAAATCACTCAAAGAATGCCATAGTTTAGGGACTTCTTATGCTAGTCAGGGTTCTATCACATTAGATAAAAATGCGACAGCGGTAGAATTTAGACATAGCCAAGGAAAAGATGATTGCCATGTTCGAAATATTAGCATTACTCGCAATACTCATTTAACGGTTGATAAAACGGAATTGACTATTGAAAAGTTGGTGACGGAGTCGACTAAGACCGCTACCTTTGATGTTAGTTGGAGCCGTTGCGATGGCGAAAAGATACAGATTAGTAGCACCAATCCAAAAGTAACGGTATCACCATCTGAGATTACTGTAGCAAGTTCAAACTTGAGTGCTAAAAAAACCATTACGGTTACATATGCTTCGGATGCTGTTGAAACTTTATCAGATATAAAGATTGATATTGTTGACCCAATAGATCACAAACAAATAACTTTAACAGCCAAGACCGAACCTATTGCTCCGGATATCAACTGGTTGATGAGTGCAATTCAAAGCCGCAACGTGTCTATCCATAAAGATGCTGTGGCATCGACGGTTCCCGGTTTGGAGATGACATTAACCTCGTTAACTCCAACAATCTTAAACTTTGAAGGAGACTATTTGAAGACCTACTCTGCGGGTGACGGTCAAATTAAAGCTTCTGTTAAGGGTAATGGCATTTACTACAAAGATGCAGAAGCGACTTTCAATGTTGAGGTGACAAATAAATCCGTACAAACGATTACGTGGGCGCAAACGAACATTAACCTCTTGGCGACTACGCAAACGGATGCCATCGAATTGACAGCTACTACGGATGCTCCCGGATTGAGTTGTACGTATGAGTCCTCGAATAGTTCGGTAGCCGCTGTTTCTCAATCCAATGGCAAATGGTATCTATCGGTTATAGGAGAAGGAACCGCAACGATTACAGCCAAGCAAACAGGTAATGAAACTTATGCTGCTGCTATTCCTGTAACGAAAAGTGTGACTGTTTATGACCCGGATGAACCTTGTCCGGAACGACAGACTCTTAGTGGAACTCAAACGGTTAATAACGCCAATCCAGGGATATTCAATGTTGTTCGCCCAACGCAAATATCATTTACATATCAAACAATAGTAGGAACTTCTAATGCCACTTATTATGTAAATGAATTTGTAGATGGACAATGGAAGCAGATTTGGAGTGTTGAAACAGGATTGATTCCTAATTTTGATACGCATACAGTGACGTTAACATCTGCCAATGGTGTTGATAAAAATGCCACAATGATTCGTTTCTCAACAGGAGCTAATGTTGGTTTTACATTAAGTAATGTTGAATACAATATGGCATACGAAACGGATTTATCCAATGTGCCGTCTAAATTAACCTTCTCGACCACCCCTAATACATCGGCTACCCCACAAACGGTAACTGTGGGTTACACGAACACTCGTATTTTGGCTTCGTTGGAAAAGACGGCTAATACCGGTTTCTCAATTGAACATGAGATGAATGATTGTGGTAAGGTCGGTACAATGCCGATTACCATTAAGTATAAGGCTCCGGCAGAGGAGACAACCGAAACTAATAAGTTGAAGATAACAAATGGTCAAGGAGAGTTGTTAAAAGAGGTTACCTTAACCGCTAATGTCACCAAGACGATGCAAAAGATTGTTTCTTCTCTTGAAACTTCTTTGAAAGGAAAAACATTCAAGACCACGGATATACTTACCGGATTTACTGTAGGAACGGTTCCGGATAGGGAATTAGGTATAGAAGACTTTACATACAAATCTAATCCTGAAGGTATCATATCTCGTACCGGTAACACGCTTACTTTTGAGAAGAGCGGAGAAAATGTGACAATGACGATATCTCAAGCTGGGGATGATGTGTATGCATCTGCTGATTTGGAACTCACGGGCATAACTGTCAATAAGGTTACACCGACCCTTACTATTCCCGCTCTAACGTTGGACTATTTGAGTACTCGGACTAACGAACTGCTACAAACCTCTTGCTCGGCGACCACCACTTTCCATGGAGTAGCCAATACTCCGGTAGAAGGTACCTTTACTTGGAATGATGGTGAAAAAATCATAGAGAGTGGTGCCGGCGAATATTCGTATGGTGTAACCTTCACTCCGGCGAATACCGATATGTACAATACGATTACGACCGCCTCTTGTAAAGTAACGGTGACCCGCATCGACCCGACCTTCACCATGAGCGATGGTACCATCGATGTGACGATGGATGAATCGCATCCGACGACCATAGACTTGACATCTTTGATTGCTACGCTGCCTGAGAAGAACCCGATGAACAAGAGCGAGTTCACCTTTAAGAATGGTGACCAGACAATCGAAAAGATGTTCTATGCAACCGCTGCGGGTGAATATAACTTAACGGCGACTTCGCCACAAACGAACTACTACAACCCCGCTTCGCAAAACTTCAAGGTGACCGTTAATAAACTTACGCCCACCATCTCCGGTAGTGATGTGACCGGCAAACTGGTAGAGGATGTGTTTACCGCCGATTACACATTTGTCAATGTGAGCGGAACGCCGTCTTCAAGTTCGACAGACGATTTCTACTATACGATCAATAACGATGTGGTTTCCTATGATCCGGCAAACAACCAGATTACCTGTCTCAAGGAAGGAAAGGCTACAATTACCTTTACGCAGAAAGAAACTACTCAGTTTACCGCCGCAACCAAATCGTTCATCGTTGCGGTAAGTAAAAAGACAACTACCTTTACTCCTTCTTGGGATGCTTCCCAAACCTACTCCATCCAAGTGGAGCACTCGGTTAATGTGGAAGTTACCAATGTCGAGAATGATTGGGGTACAGACTTCGCTTATACCGTTACTCCCGCAGGTGTATTTGAGGTTACGCGTAGTGCGAATACCATCACGTTCACTGCCAAGAAAGCTTGCGATAATGCTTCCGTACAACTGAAGCAAAATGCAACCGTCCGCTACACGGGATTAGATAAGACGTATAACTTCGTTGTCACACGAATCCCGAACACCTTGGCGGTTGCCTCAACGGCTAAGACACTATATGTCTGCGACACATGGGATAACATCATCAGCGGAAAAAATAGTGGTGCCGCTTTGCAGGTTATCACCGATCCGACATCCACAGACATTATATCCTATAACACGGAGGCCAATTCGATAGCGGCTCATGATGATGGTACCGTAAAGATAACCTTCAAACAAGAGGCTACCGATGAGTATGAGGGTGCAACCCAGAGTATTGATATTACAGTCTTGCGCCACCAGATAAAATTAACAAGTAGCCTCAGCGGAACGGTTACGAATGGTCAGACACTAAGTCAAACCATTCTTACCGGTACAATGTCCGCTACGACGGTTCCGACTGAATATACTCCTTCTAAAGAAGAGCCGATAGAAGGAACGTGGGATTGGGCTACTCCGGAGGAACCTATCTCAGAAACAACCGCTACCATTCAACGAGACTATGTCTTCACGCCTGCCGATCTGTGTTTCCAAACCAATAATACTATTCAGGTAACCATCGCTATCAATAAAGCTACTCCGGTTATTATGGGTTATCCTACCGGAACGCTGGTTATGACGGCGGAGGAGACGCTGAATAGTGGTGTAAACACTGCCCTTGTCCCCGACCAATGTTGGGCAGAAGTTAATGGTGTTGAGATTCCGGGTGTAGTGGCTTGGGTGGATGGCGATGAGCCCAAATTGATGGATGCCAAGTTCGGCTATTTGAGCTTTACTCCTACGGATAAACTGACCTATAATGATGCTACTCCACAATCCGTATCTATTCAAGTTAATTCAATTCCTCGTTCTATCACTTGGAATCAGGAAGGATTGAACCAAATACCGGCAGACAAACCGTTTATTATGACTGCCGAAGCTTCGGGTATTACCAGTGAGGTTAAATACGAAATTGTTGAAGGTGAGCAAGGTATTGCGACTATTGATGGAGACCGGATATCCTTCTCGTGCCACGGAACAGTAAAGGTTATGGCTACTACCATTCCTAACCCCAACTATTCTCAGGATACAACCTATCAAACCCTGACCGCTATCGTGGTAGAACCCGAACTGAATGTTACCGCTTCGGCTATTACTTATGGTGCCACTGTGGGTTCTTCTACCTTACAATTAGGTGCCAACGATCCTGCCGGTACACTTAGCTGGAAATCGGAGGACGCTTCCAAAATGCCGGATGCAGGAACCTATAATTATATTGTTTCGTACACGCCTGCGAGCGAATCGGAGTGCAAGTTCAAACCGACTACCACCGAAGTTTCCTTGACCGTAAACAAAGCCGCTTCTTTGTTGACATGGAAGGAAAATATAACAGGTGTCTTATATGTAGGACAAACCGTGACAACCTATCCGGATAGTGTGACCACTACGCCGAGCGGATTGGCTGTGACATTTACGGTTCCGGAAGGTTCGGATGTTATCACCATAGAAAATAACGGAAGAACTCTTCGTGCCGATAAGGAGGGAACGGTTGAGGTTACCCCGCATACGGAAGGAAACAGTAACTACGCTGCGGCAGATGGTACACCCAAACTCTTTACCGTTAAGGCGACCACCGATCCTGTCTTCACTCCGTCTTGGACGGTTGGAGACCAGCCGTACTTGATGTATATTGACCAGACAGAAACCATCTCGATGCTCAATGTAAGTCCAGCCGATGACGAGAACTTCACGTACACCGTAACGCCTGCGGACGCTATGCAACTCACGCGTAGTGGTGACGTGATTACTTTAAAGGCTACCAAAGCATATGATGCGGTGACCGTTACTTTGAAACAAACAGCGACCGTCACTTATCGCGCAGCAGAAAAGTCGTTCTCGTTCAAGACGAGTAAGATAACGCCGACGATTGCTTGGAACACATCTGTTCCTACCACGGTGAATGCCGGTAGCGGTGTAACGATTACTCCGTCCTTTATCGCAACCGATCCGATTAGCGGTGCAGTTATTGACGGCGTAGAATGGACATACTCTATCACGGAAGGCGGCACAAATGCGAAGATTAATGCCAACAATTTGATAGAATGCTTGCACTATGGCGCAGCAACCGTGAAAGCCCAAATGGCGGCTAAGGGAGAGAAATATACAGCTGCGGAAGGAACGCAAGTAGTCACCTTCACCGCATTGACAGACGTTATCACGTGGAAGGGAGATATACCGGTTTATGCGGTAGGAGAAACCTTGCCCGGTGACCTCGCGTCGTCAGTGAGTGGCTTAACTATCACCTATTCATCCAGTGATGAGTCCATTGTTGATGCCTCGTTGAAGGCTATCGTTCCGGGTACGATTGTGTTGACGGCAAGCACGCCGGGCAATAATTTCTATTTGCACAACGAATCTACTCACGACATTGTTGTGAAAGACCATCGAACCATCACTTGGACACAAGATTTGAGTGCTATTCCTGCGGTTGGCTCGTTTGCTCTAACCGCTACCGTGGATAAGGGGTTGCAAGAAGAAATCGTTTATTATGTAGATAAGATTGAGGAATCCACGGGTGACGCAACGGTTATCGGGCATACCCTTACCCCGAATTGCGCCGGAAAAGTAAACATCCGAGTTACATTAGTGCCGAATGATCTCTATTTTGCTACAGATCCTATGTCAAAAGAGGCTACGATAGTTTTGGTAGAACCGACACTGAACAATGTTGCAGCAACGCCGATTGATGTTTTGCATCCCTTGAGCGAATCTCAACTCTCGTATGAGGGTACCGAAGGTTCATTAGTATGGACTGACGGAACGGTTGTTCCGCCGTATCCGGGAGGCGATTATACCGCCCACTTCACACCGGCTGCTCCGTGTCAATATCAAGAGAAAGATGTGGATGTTCATGTAACGGTAAATAAACTGATACCTACAATTACGTGGACCTGCGAAACAGAATATCAAACGGACCAAGACTCTATTCCGCTTTGCTTCGTAGTGACATCTCCTACCGGAGAGGTATTGAACGACATAGAGTTGACCTATGCTTCGGAGAATGAGGATATTGCTACCATTGTGAAGAATCACGCGGGTCAATGGGTACTCCACGTAAAGAGTGCCGGCAATGTAACCATCACCGCGACAAGCACAGAGACGGATATCTATGCTTCAAAAATAGGTTCGGCTGATATACATTACCAAAAGATGCAGGATGAGATAGTTTGGAATGGAGGAGAGCCAATTCCTTCGTTTGAAGCAAACGCTTATATCCCTCACGGAATAGCCCAATCAAAGAACGACCCGAATGATCCGAACATGAAGGTTACCTATACATCGGATAACACGAGTGTAATTATGATAGGTGATGATGGTATTATTCATACGGTTAATTCGGGTAAGGCTAACTTAACGGCTCGCACAAGTGGTAACGCTAAGTTTGACCCGGTAGAAAGTACGAGGGAATTTACGGTTTCAAAGCGTCATTTGCAACTTGTGTGGGAGCAAGTCTTCTTGAACTTTGATGAGTCGTATATTAATACAAAGATAGAATTAGTTGCAAGCGTCATAGATCCTTCTTCGGAAGAAGTTAAGAATTATCCGATTACGTTTAGTTTTGTCGCCACAGAAGGTAATCCGGCAACGATTACAGGGACGACCCTCTCCATTATTGGCTATGGTAAGGGAACAATCACTGCGCATGTTACTGTTCCGACAGAACATAAGGATATTTATGATGATATCGAAGAGAGCAAATCGTTGCGCGTTCGTCAGACAGGAGAAAAATGTAACACCAATATTTTGTTCACGGAATCAATCACGCTGAATCCTTCGCACGAGACATTTATATTACCCTATTACGCTCCGGGAGGTAAGGTGACACTCCGCATGCGTCGTGGTTTGATTCTTGGATCAAGCAACGACCGTCACTTGTGGATATCTGTCTCTGAAGAAAAGAGTACAGAACATGTAAATCAGTTAGCAGATTACTTGTACAAAGATATTCCGACATCGTGGACCGATTTCGAATATGATTGTTCTCAATATCCGAATGCTCGTTACTTGACATTTGAGTGTCCTTTGGGAGGTCTGTCGGATAAGGAAATTTACATACAGAATATATCGGTTACACAGAACTCGTATATTTTCAGTCCGACAACAAAGGTAGAAGCAACTCCATATTTACAACACTATTGGGAAGATACCATTGTTATAAATTATTCGGATGTACCGTCTATACAGTCTCAAATGCTTCATAGCGAGACATCCGGTTTCTCCATTTCCCTATCGGAAGGTGTTGCCGACAATGATTGCGGAGATTTTGGAACATATAAATATATACTATCCGGCACATGGAAAACGGCATCTCATTTCCGTGATACGATTCGTTTCTATACTGTGGCTGGTGATGAACTCCGTATTCCTGTTCATGCAGATGTGCATCCTTTGGCGGCATTTACATTTACGAATGGTCAAAATATGGATGGCGATGGATTATGGACAACTTCAACAAACTGGATGTATGGCGATAGTTATGACCATGGACGATTACCGGAAGCACATAATATAGTGGATATAATACAACCGGTAACCATTACTACTCATGAGGAGGTATTTAGAATTACAGGATCGGAGGCAATTACAATCACACCTCAGGCAGGGCTTACTGTTTGGGAAGGAGGTTTAGCAAAGAGTGTGAAGGTTATCTTACAGGCCTCTATTGATAAGGAAGATGCCGGACAAGCCTATTTCCGTAGGGCACCGGAAATTTCGCTTCCTGCTTATGATAATATGCCGAACGCAATTGTTCAATTGGCGACGCGCTCTACTTTGAATACGGGTGCGAATAAAGATGCTACTTGGCAATATATCGGTATCCCGGTGGAGAACTTAGACTTCAATGTGGATTATATCACTTGGCTCTATCGTTGGGACGAGCAAAATGGTTGGATAGACTATAAGGCAATTAGTGATAGAAACGGTTCTGCTCCGCTGAAGGCTTGGGAAGGCTATGCAATCACTCAGTATGGTCAACCCATCTATGAGTTTAGCGGTAAGCTTCTCAATAACAACCAAACCATTACGCTTTCCAGAACCGAAACACAGGAGGGTATGTATGGTAATAACCTGTTTGCGAACAGTTATGCTTCCCCGATTGATGTTAAACGCTTCACCGAAGACGATTTTGAGGGCGATTTGGACAAGACGTTCTATATCTACACCTCCGGTTCTTGGAACCAATGGAATAAGTATAAGGAGAATATAATGCTCAATGGCTCCAGCGGAACGCTCAATGCCGCCGTACCGGGTCAATACATCGCTATCCCGGCAATATCGGCGAAGGGCATCGATGAGTCCTTTGACCAAACGATGATTGCGCCGATGCAAGGTATCTATGTGGTAGCCAACGAAGGTGGAGCACAGATTAAACTCAATTACGAGAAGCATGTATGGAACGCAAAGCCGAAGAATCCTCAATATTCGCACATGAATACGCCGGCTCGAGCACCGAAAGCGGATACGACAGCTATAGATACCGCTGCGGTTGACAGCGTCAACCTCTTCACCTTGGACCGCCGCGTGCGTATGGTGGCCTTCGGCGAGCATAGTGGTCTGGACGTGATCTACGTGATGGAGCATCAGGATTATACCCGCCATTACGATAACGGTTGCGATGCACCGAAGATGTTCGCTGATGTGGAAGGCGTACTGAGCCTCTACACCAACGAGGAGAACTCCGGCCTGATGTCCATTGCCGCGACTAATAATGCGGATAGTATGTTCATCGGCTTCAACGCAGGTGAGGATGTGAACTACAAACTGTTTATCACCTCCGTCATTGGCGACGACCTCGAACTGATGGATATGCAGACGGGCGACCGCTTCGCTTTGAGAGATAGTGCTTCGTATGAGTTTGCTGCTACCCCGAATAGCGAGGATCCGTACCGCTTCCGTATCTTCAAGAGCGAGAAGACACCTGTCGTTCCGACCGGTTGGACAGGTCTCGGTGATAAAGCCAAACTATGGTATAATAAGCAAGTAATCTATATCTCCGACGCTGCGGCGAATAGTACCGCGTCTATCTACACCGCTGCGGGCGAGTTGTTAGAGCAAGTAACGTTTAACCACAACACCACCATCTCTACTCAGGATATACCCGAAGGTGTATATACCATTCGCGTAGAGGATAGCGTGCTGAAGTTCTTTGTAAAACATTAAGAAAATGATATTGTCTGTTAAAAATCGATTCGTATGTATCTGCCTGTTGCTGGGGTTGACACTGCCCGCAACAGGACAGGTATATATGACCAGTAAAGCAAAGGTACATTCCGTTTCAGCAAGCGGAATAGAGTATGATGATTGGGATAATAGTTCCTCTCGACAGAACGTCTATGGACCGTCCTCGAGTTTCTATTCCACTTCACATCACGTGTCTCAGGGACCCTCCTATTCGGTTTCTGTACCTTCCATCAGTGTCAAGACATCGTTCACTACTTCCGCTTCCTCGATCAAAGGCGGAATCACCTTACAAGATCAGGTAAGCACCCTCACCACGGATGGCGGTATTGATGGCCTGCATAAAGGTCCGAATATCCCTATTCCGCCACCATACGCCGCCCCGATTGGTGATATCCCGTGGATCGTCCTCGCCTTAGCAGCGATAGCATTCCTGCTGATAAAGAGGCGTAGAGGCGTAGAGGAGTAGAGGTGCATAAATAAAAAAGCGTAAGTCGTCAAACTTACGCTTTTTTTATGTATGATGTATGCTGTATGCTTTTATCTTGTGAGCATTAACTTGATGTTCAGCCCGACGTTATCCGACTTGACGGGATAGGACGAGGAGATGAGCGGGAACGTACTCTCGTGGTCGTAGAAGAGTTGCAGGCTCACCTTCTGCGAGAGAACGTAATCGGCACTGAGCTTCAGCGTCCACATCTTATTGCCGCTGCTCGCCTGCGTGAGGTTCTCCTCCACCTTGCGCATGAGGGTCTTGATATCCTTATAACTTACGTCCACATTGAGTTTCAAATCGTTGCTGACTTTCTTCTGAACACCATTCTTGTTCTTCGTCACGAAGTTCAGGTTCTTGATTGTATACCCCGCACCGATAACGAACTCGTCCGTATGACCCTCGGTAATCTGCACACTCGTCACATTCATCGCCAAATCGCGCTGCTTGCGATACTCGAACTTACAGTTCAGCGAATTCTTGAGCGACATATTCAACCCGATGAGCGGCGAGAAACTCTCACTCAGCGTCACATTCGTTATGTCGTACGCCGACGACGGCATCGGCATATCCGAACTTACATCGCGAATGAAGCCGACTTGCTTATCCGCATTTCCGTTGACGCCCACCCAAGAGGAGTGGCTGCCGTAACTCCCTATAGAATATCTGCACACGTACGCGTGCGTGAGAGAGAACGAACGGAAATGGTCACGAATACCCGGCAACTTACTCAAGCCGTCATACGTCACACTCCAGTTCGGCAATATCTTCAATATCCCGAGGAACGGATTGAGACTGATCTTCGTAGCATCCCTACCCGTATATGCCGCCAAGAACGCGGGCACTAATACGTCCGCCGAGTTCTTCGATACCGGCAGACCATTGACGCCCGGCTGGTACTTCTGATCATTCGGCAGTCCGCCCAAGAACCCTTGACGCGGCAGGTTGACATCGTTATATTGACTCTGTACCCGACCTTGCAAGACATCGCGATTCGCGAGGAACTGATCAAAGGCAGCGTTGGCGAAGTTATCCTCCTGGGTACCGATCTTACTGAACATCGTAGCCAGACCCACCGCCGTGATATTAAACGAACCGTTTAAGTTCTCAATCGGTTCTCCGCCGTTCTGCAAGGTAAAGGTAGAGGTGTTCGCCATATACCGTTTCCCGTTCACCTGAATCTTAAAGCCCGGTAGGGGTTCCAAGGTCAGCTTCACATCAAAGTCCGTAGTCTTCGCCCTCGTGACGGGCTGGATGACCGCCGAGTCGCCTTTGACCCAACCGTTCCTTTGCGCTTTCTCTATCCAGTCATTCGGGAAGAAACCGAAGGCGAAGTCAAAGCCCGGGGCACTACCGCCCATCGCTTTCACATCCTGTCCCATGAACCCGGCTTGCGGGAAGAAACCCGGAGCCGTCAGCGACTCCGTCTCACGATAAGTCACTTGTACCCTCCGGATGAGCGTACCGATATACGCAAACATATTGCCGGTGATCTCCGCCGCGGACTTCTTATTCGGGTCCGCCGAAGTGATGGTCACAATCAGGTTCTTGCAATCCGCCTGAGCGGTGAGTTCGATCGTATTGGCATCCTTCGTCTTATACTTAATCGGAACGCGATGACCCAGACTATCCGCCGTGGTGATGGTGAACTTCTCTGAGTTGAGGCGGTGACTGATCTCGATCGTTTGGCCCTTCTCTACACTATACGTCTGCGAGAAGATCTTCGGACGGAAAGCGCGCGTACGCTGCCTACCGGTATAGAACTGCGTCATGTCCTTCCAATACTTCGACTTGCTATACAGCGTCTCAAAGTTCAAACCGCCATCCACTTGCCAGGTACGGGTCGAGGTGATGGAGTTACCCATATCCACATTCCCGTCCGTCGTCGGCGCGGTACGAGTCCAGTTGTACGAACCGTTATAGCTCGCATTCGCCGTCAAGGCCTCTAAGTACGGTATCCGATTGAAGGGCACATCCCAACTGGCGGTGAAGACCTGTTGATAGGTGTACGGTGAACCCCACTTAGCGAGGCTGCGCTGGATATTGTTCTTCCAGACCTCATACTCATCGTGCTGGAAGTACCAAGCATACTCCTGATCTTTGATCACCTCTTTACTATACCTTCCCTCATCAATCGTTCCGTTATACGACGACTGGAAGGTGAACTTCATGTTCTTGGTGAGGTTATAGTTGATGTTCACGTTACGGTCCCACGTGAAGTCCTTCGATGCCGACAAGTGGTCGTCAAACGTAGAGGCGGTGGCGTTCATATCCCCCGTCAGGTCGCGCATCTTCAGATTCGAATACGTGCGGTGCATCGTGGTCGAGAACGACCAGGATTGCGGTAAGTAATAGATATTAAACTCCTTCAAGAACCGAACCTTCTGCACTTTCTCCACCTTCGCAAACGGCTCCCAGGGTTTGGGATTGAAGTTATACGAATAAGTGAAGTTCCCCTTATGGTCCGTCGTGGTGTTGTCCTTAACCTCCGGACTCATGTTCTTCTGCCTGTTATACGAAGCCGAAACGGAGAAGTTCGCCGGGTCGTAGAACATATCCTTCTTCTTACTATGGATATTAATCTTAGCACTCGTGACGGAGAACGAGGTGCTTTCCGACGTAGTGTTCGCCATCGACTTCAACGAATCGCGCTGCTCCTTGGTGTCCATATTATCCAAGGCGTCCTTCATCTTGATATCCGAATCAAAGGGGTTATAGTCCGGCGTGGTGGTCTGCTTGGTATAACTAACGTAAGCAGGCAACTGGATGTGCGCTTTCTCGGGGAAGAGCCTACCTACCTCCATCGCTGCGCTGACGGCGATATTATAGTTGTTCTCCATGTTCCGACTCAGCACATTACTCTCAATCGAACCATAGCCGGCGGTCTCTAACTGACCCGACACGTTCAACTGGGCGATATCGCTAATCGACAACGCCGCATTCGCCATGGCGGCTACACCGCCCCGCTCGTCAAACGTATTCAGACGCAACTCATTGACCCAGATCTCCGCATTCTTCTGCCTATTGCCGACATTGCGGATACCGATCATCATCGACTCTACCTCTTCTAAGGTCGGATTACCTTTCACAGTCACTTTGTTCTCCGGATGCTCCTTATCGTATATCACATACGGCTGATGGATATCCTCATGGGCCCTATTCCTGGCTAACTTAGCGTCCGTCAAAGTGGCGAAAGCAAAGTCGAACATATTCTCGTCCGGCCATACGATACGGCGGTCGTTCTCGTTATCGGTGTTATACCGACCCGCCGGCGTCACCTTCAGCGGGATCTCGTACTCGTAATAGTTATTGGCTAAGTCTGTTCCCAAGCGGATGAAACAACTGAAATCACCGTCCGTCAGTTTCTCCTCGCCGTCATTGGGCAATGCCTCTGCGTGTACGAACATCTGCAAACGTTTATAGTTACGCATGTCGTAACCGCAGTTCTTATACACCGCCCGTGCATCGTAAGGACTGAGGTTCATCACCCTCAGACTCATCGCCTGTTCGTTCTGCGCAATGAGTTGCATCTGACCCGGATCCGTCTGACGACTCACACCCGGAGGCAAAATATAATTGACCGGCTCACGGGTGGCATCCTCCTCGATATTCACTTTCTCCATCGTCAAGGAAGCGTGCGGGTTAACGGACTTACCGGTCGGATATAAATCCTTCGAATAACTACGCCATTCGCCCCTTACCAGATCCAGCGTACCGAAACGCAGGAAGGTCTCGTGCTCGGCGCCCGTCAAGAACATACGAATAAACCGAATGGAACGGAAATTGTGTATATTCCCTATCGACCGCTGCGAGGACTGCTCGCCATGCAACGGAATCTTAAACTGATACCAATGTACCTCCGCCTCCTCGCCATTAGCCAACTGTACGCGCGCCGACTTAATACCTACGATATGCTGCTCACCAATGCGCATATTACTTGGATTGATGGTGACGTGATATTCGTAGAAACGCTCGTATTCGTTCAGGGTGTTATCCTTATTGATATCCTCCACATCCGGCTGCAAGGTAGAAGCGGTACCATAGGTCTCCGCCTGGTCTTGCGACGAAGGCGAGTTGCCTTCGGTGTTATTGAAATAGCGGTAACGATCCATCACACTCACGCGCGCGTTATCGTAATCCGTTCCGCGATAATAATGGTACTTATCCCCGGCCAAGTCGTTCGGGATGGAGAACGGGTCATTCGCCTTCCATTCGTTCCACGTTGCCTCACCTACCATCTGCCGTATCGCTGCGGCAAACTCCCCGTAAGGCTTGCGACCATTATACTCGTAGTTCTCCGTGCTGTCATTCGACAAACCGTTCAAACCTACATCCTGCTGTTTCCTCGCCGCCGGATCGTTGTCGAAAGCATTCGTGGTAGCATTGGTCTTAGGTACATAACCCCAAATGGTTTTTTCAACCCGACCGGCATCATTCGCCGAAACGGGCAGACCATGCTCAAAACTCTTCTTGCCGTCCTTTAAGATATCCTCACTCACATCGCCTAAATCGAAGTACAACTCGCAGTTATAATCCTGCGCATGCTCCGGGTTCGTCAATGCCGGATCCATCAACCAGAACTCGATATACTCGATGTTCGACTTCTCAAAGTCCGTATTCTCTAACTTACGCATGATACCACCCCAGTTCGCTGCCGGGTTCTGCATCACGAGTTTATTGTTCTTATAGATCATCTGCGAGGCATCGATGTTATACGCACCCCTCTCCTCCGGATAGTACGCTAAACTTAGACAGGCCAGTCGTGTATCTTCACTCGCCGGCGACTGTTTGGTCGGATATAACTCCCGCTCATAAACGATACGGTTGCGGTGATCACTCAACGCGTTCTTGTCCTCTTTTAAGTGCGCCGGCGTATTGGGTTGCGAATAACCGAAGATAGGATCCACGGTGTACCAGGCAATCTTACTGCGGTGACGGTTATAACGGATATCGTTCTTTAACGTTCCGTCCTCGTATGGCAGCGAGGTAGGCGTCGAGGCTAAGAACCACGCACTCGGGGTATGGATGTCAATGCCGCTGATGGTCGATTCGAAATCGTCCAGATAGGCATTACCCTGGTCGCCTACATCCTTCGAGTGACCCGGGATAAGGTGAGCAAACTCTCCGTTGATCTGGAAAGTGGAGGGTTGAGTGGCTTCTATCCAAGGGATGTTATTGAGCGCATTCGTCAGCCATTGCAGGTCCGTCTTCCACGCGAGGTTCAATCCCCAAATCGTGTTCGCCATCGGCTCATTACCCTGAGCAACCTTCGTGGTGAGCGGTTTCTCGCGTAAGTGCATCAGGGTACCGCCGATCATAAAGTCCTTCGTGAAATCGTATTCCAGATGGAAACCATATAGACTCTTCTGTTGAAGTGCGAAGGTAGACTGATTCTCCAAGTGAACATCAACCTTCGTACCCGAGTCTAAGATGGACTGGTTGAGAATCGTAACCACACCCATCGTATAATCCACCGTATAATCGACATTCTCGATGAGCGTCGCTCCGCCCGCGGTCACCGTCACACTTCCCCTCGGGATATTCATCGCATTCAATCGGATCTCGTTGCCGCTCGACCCCTTATACTTACCCGTCAAAGCAAACTTGTTCTTTTCGCTTAACTCTTGCGCCTTGACGAGGGTGGAGTCGTACAACTCCGGGAAGCAATACTTCTCGGTTAAACGCTTGTCGTAACCCAATTGTTTTTGCAAGAACTCACCAAACGGTTCCAAGACCGGGAAGATGATGCGTCCGCTCGAGGACAGCACCGTATACCCTTCCACGTAATCGAACTTACCATCCGGGGCAGGGTTGTGCTTCTGGTCTAAGCGGTCTAAGTTAAACACGCGCAGCAGTTGCTTACCCTTCACCGCCCCCTCGTTGATATATTGCATATCCGTTCCGACGGAGTCATTACGGTACATAATATTGAGTTCAAACTTCTCCTGAGTAAACGAGGCAGCCCCTAACGAATAGATGTTCTTCATCATCAGGTCCCACGTACCCTTACCTTTCTTATCCTTGATAGGTGTGGTATTGGTGCCCTTCAATAACTTCAGGAATAGCGCATTCGGGGCCTTCGTGTTATCCCCGTTGTCCGTGGAGAACTCACCGACTTGGTGTACCTCACCCCCGCTCGTATACTCATACGCTACCGCCAACACCTCGTCCGGGTTGAGGGTCGTATTCAGTGATATATATCCGAGCGCACTATTGAGTGTATATTCGCTACTACTCAACCTGCGCGCCGACTCGATACGGTCATACGACTCGCCACCGGTCAGTCCTTCTTTATCCAAGAGCTCCGCCGTGTTCTCGAGGTTACGCATCGCCGGGTTACCATTGATGGTCTTGTATAAATCGTTCGCCCGGTTGTCCGGCAGTGCGCTTTGGGGAGTCCAGTTATCCAAGATGTGTTGAGCGTTCCCTTCACCTAAGTCGACGAAAGCGACAATATTACGAGCCTCGTCGTACACACCGCGTTTATTAGTAACCCAGACCTCCACCTTATCAATCTTAATACCACTGGCGATATACGGCAGAGCAGTCATGGCTTCCTCGTAATGGTCGCGGAAATAGTAACTGAGGAAGAAGTGACGGTTCTCATCGTACTCGTCAATCTTCTTTTCAAAACGCGTGGTCTGGGCTCCGCCCTCCGAACTGACACTCTGCGCTTCCGACCGCTGCTGCGAGAGGAGGGCTTGAATCTTCAACTTACCGAACTGCAGGTTCGTCTTGATACCGAAGAGCGCTTGCGTAGAACGAATCAACGAAGAATTAAGGTCCATCGACACATTTCCCGCCTCAATGGACTGGATAATATCATCCTCCTTACCCTTATAATTCAACTTCAGGTTCTGCTGGTCAAAGTCAAACGAAGCTTCCGTGTTGTAGTTTAAGTTGAAGTTTAACTTATCCCCCACCTTCGCATTGACACTGGCCTGGATCTTCTCGTCAAAGTCAAAGATGTTATTGTTTTTTCCGCGCTCCGTCAGACTCGGGTTATCTACGAACTGGTGCTTAAATCCGAAAAGTAACTCCGCACTTCCTTGCAGTTTCAACTGTACCCCGCCCGGACCAAAGACCTTGTCCGCCGGACCGATGTCGAACTTCATGTCCGTGATATCGAACTTCTTCTCGTTGCTATGGTCCGCCTCGCTAATCTTATTCTGCCAATAGGAATGCATCACCTGCTTCTCTTGGTAATCGGCATACTCCCTCGGCGTGAGCATGTACGGGGTGGTGATATCCAACTGCCCGACCTTCGTATGCATGATGTAGTTCCCCGTCGAGGGGTCATAGACTACCTCCGTGTGCACAAGGTCCTCCTTCGGGATGGGCAGTTTAGAGGCCATGATGGCCGTATCCCGCGATAAGGAATCCTCCAACACCACCTGCGCGCGCGTAAGCGTCGCCAGGCACGCTAACGAAAATAATATGGTCAGTAATCGCTTCAAATTACAACATCTTAAGTGCTTGACGAATAACCGATTCTACATTCGCCTCCGGACTTGCTTTCAAAATCTTATCCACCACCTTCGCGCTCGCTGCGGCAGCAAAGCCCAGCATCGTGAGTGCACTCACCGCCTCCGTCTTAATCTCATTATCCACTTCCCCAAAGTCATTGCCCAGCGGCAACTCCGTAGGATCATTGCCGAAGTCGAGTTTCAGCACCTTATCCTTCAAATCTACAATAATCCGCTGCGCCGTCTTCGGACCTAAACCCTTCACCTGCGCTAAGGCTTTCGCATTCCCCGTGGCAATAATCTGACGCAACTCCCCTGCGGTATAGGCCGACATAATCATGCGCGCCGTGTTGCCGCCGATACCGCTCACGGTCATCAGCAGCACAAAAAGGGCTCGCTCCGCCTTCTCCGTAAACCCGAACAAGTCGTGGGTGTCCTCGCGGATGATCTCCGTGATATATAACTTAACCGTTTCCCCCTCCTTGCCGGCAAAAGCCGAAAAAGTAGGTAACGCAATGTTAATCTCATACCCGACACCGGCCGCTTCTAAAACAGCGTACGTGGGATTGAGTTCTGTTAGTTGTCCGTGAATGTAATCAATCATAAAAAAAGCATTTGTTGCATAATTATGCAAATTATCGTGCAAAGGTACGAAAAAAAACTGAATAAACGAAATCTTTTTCAAAATCTTTGCCGGAAAATGAAAGAAATCGGCAAAAAAATTCATTTTTTTGTCTTTGCGCTTGCGTATATGAAAAATTATCCCTATCTTTGCGCTCAAATTCATTAAATTCGGCATAATATACACTTTTATGGCAAAAACAGAAATAGCAACATTAGGCGAGTTCGGACTCATCAGCCACTTGACCGACCAACTCCCGACGCATCAGTCCTCCACGCTCAAAGGGGTAGGCGACGATGCTGCGGTAATCAAGAACCAACCCGGTCTGCGTACCTTGGTGACCACCGACCTCTTGCTGGAAGGTATTCACTTTAACCTCGAATATGTGCCCCTCAAACACTTAGGCTACAAAGCTGCGGTAGTCAATTTCTCCGATATCTATGCGATGAACGGACAACCGACCCAGATCGTCGTCGGGGTGGGTATATCCAAACGTTTCTCCGTAGAAGATATGGAAGAACTCTTCGCGGGCATACGTCTGGCGTGCGATGAATATGGGGTAGATGTCGTAGGCGGCGATACATGTGCCTCGATGACGGGATTGACCATCAGTATCACCTGTCTTGGCGTAGCCAAAGAACAAGATATCGTCTATCGCAACGGAGCGAAGGTCAATGACCTTATCTGCGTCAGCGGGAACTTAGGGTCTGCCTATATGGGACTGCAACTACTCGAGCGCGAACGCCTAGCCCACATAGGACAAGAGGTTCAAGATATACCCGCTTTTGAGGGACGCGAATACTTACTCGAAAGACAACTCAAACCCGAGGCACGTCGGGATATCATCGAGGCCCTGCATAAGGCGGGTATCCGTCCGACCGCGATGATGGATGTCAGCGACGGGTTGAGTAGCGAGATGTTGCATATATGCACCCAATCGAAGGTGGGCTGCGCCATCTACGAAGATAAACTGCCCATCGACTACCAAGCTGCCGCCCTGGCGGAGGAGATGAACATGAACATCGTCACTTGCTGCCTCAATGGCGGAGAGGATTATGAACTGCTCTTCACTTGCGACATCAAAGACTACGAGAAACTTATCCCGCTGGACGATGTGTATATCATCGGTCATATCACCAAACCCGAATGCGGCACGACGCTCGTAACGCGGGACGGCAGTGAGATGGAACTGCAAGCACAAGGCTGGCAAGCCTTTAAAAAACAAGAGCAATGAAAATCGTTATCTTAGGTACCGCTTGGCCCTATCGTGGCGGATTGGCTACGTTCAATGAACGATTGGCCCGCCAGTTCCGCGAGGAAGGGAACGAGGTGGAGGTGTGGACCTTCACCCTGCAATACCCGTCCTTCCTCTTCCCGGGGAAGACGCAGTTCACGGACGACCCGGCACCGAAAGACTTGACCATCATTCGCAAACTCAACTCGTGCAATCCCTTTAATTGGATTCGCGTAGGTCGCGAACTCAAGAAGATGGCTCCCGATAAACTGATCTGCTGCTACTGGATGGCGTTCTTTGCTCCGCTCTACGGAAAGATCTGCCGCATCGTTCATCGCAACCATAAGACCCAATGTATCGCGCTCGTGCATAATATGTTCCCCCACGAGAAGAGCGTACTCGACAAACTCTTTGCTCCCTATTTCGTCCATAGCCAACAGGCATTTGTTGCCCTCAGCGATGCCGTGGTCAAAGACATACACTCCCTCACCGACGCTCCCGCCGTCAGCTCGCCTCACCCTATCTACAATCACTATGGTGAGCGGATGACAAAGAGCGAAGCGTGCAAGGCATTAAATATCGATGAAACCAAGGATTATATGCTGTTCTTCGGTCTGGTTCGCGCCTATAAAGGACTGGACCTGCTCTTAGACGCTTTTGCACTCATCAAGGATCAACATCCGAACCTTAGACTTCTCATCGCCGGCGAGTTTTATGAGGAGGAAACGAAATATAGGCAACAGATAACCAACCTCCAATTAACCGACCGCGTCATCGTTCGCAATGAGTTTATTCCCGATAGCGATTTGCGCAAGTATTTCGGTGCAGCCGACCTCATTGTTCAACCCTATAAGTCTGCCACCCAATCGGGCGTGACGCAGGTGGCCTTCCACTTCGAAAAACCGATGCTGGTGACCAATGTGGGCGGCTTAGGCGAGATCGTTCACGATGGAAAGATGGGGTATGCCGTTCCTGTGGAATCCCAAGCGATTGCGGCCGCCATCGATGACTATTATACGAACCAACGCCAAGGGGCGTTTACCCGATACCTCCAACAAGAAAAAACCAAATACAGTTGGGATAAAATGACTAAAGCTTTTCAATCCGTAATATGAAACCGATTAAACTCTTTCTTTCCGATGTGGACGGATGCATGACCGATGGCGGTCTGTATTATACCGAAGATGAACGCGAAGTGAAACGTTTCTGCGTTTATGACGGCATGGGCATGGTGCTGCTGCGCAAACAGGGTATCCCGTGCGGTATCCTTACGAGCGAAACCAACAATATCGTCCGTATGCGCGCCCATAAACTCAACCTTGATTACCTGTATATGGGCGTGGGACGCGTCATCGATAACAAGAGTGTCTCTAAACTCGAGGCCGCTCAAGAGATCTGCCAACAGTTGGGTATCACCTTAGAAGAGGTGTGCTTTGTCGGTGACGATGTAAACGATATCCCGCTGCTCGAAAAAGTAGGCACCCCCGTTTGTCCGGCCAATGCACAAGCCGCCGTGAAGGCTATCCCCGGGATCCTCGTTCTTAACCGCCGCGGCGGCGAAGGGGCTATCCGCGAGATCTGCGATCGGATATTGGGAGTAGGGGAGTAGAGAGTAGAGGAGTAGGGTGATTATGAAGAATGTTGCTGTCATATTAGCCGGAGGTACGGGAACCCGAATAGGGACCGAACAACCAAAGCAGTTCTTGCCGCTTAACGGGAAGACGGTTTTGGAAGGGAGCGTGGAGGCCTTTCATCGTAACGAAAATATCGATGAAATCTGCATTATTTCCCATAAGGACTATATCGCCAAAGTGGAAGAATTAACCGTCGCGAACCACTGGACGAAAGTGAAGCATATCCTTCCCGGCGGAGCGGAACGATACCTCTCTTCTCTCGCTGCGATTAAGGCTTATGAGGGACAAAAAGACATTTGCCTGCTTATCCACGATGCCGCCCGCCCGTACGTGAGTGAGCCAATAATTAATAAGGTAGTGGATGCGCTGCAAAAGCATAAAGCCGTTTGCGTAGCGATTGCTTCCACGGACACACTTTTGGAGACGGACGCGCAAGGCGAATACATCGTCGCTATTCCCAATCGCAGCCGTTATCGGCGGGTACAAACCCCTCAGGGGTTTTGGCTGGAGACGATAGCCGCAGCCTACAAACAGGGTCTTCAAGATCCCGCTTTTCAAGCTACCGACGACTGTGGGGTTGTACTCCATTACCTTCCCGATGAGCCTATTTTTATTGTGGAGGGGGAGGAAGAAAATAGAAAAATAACGTATTTGGAAGACTTGAAATAAGTATAATATGCAAGCCGTAATTTTAGTAATCACTTATTATTTTCCACCCAGTGGAGGTTCGGGTGTACAGCGGTGGTTGAAGTTCTGTAAGTACCTGCCGAGTTTTGGCGTGCAGCCCATTGTTCTGACGGTTGACCCTAATAATGCTTCTTATCCTCAGGTGGACAATTCTTTGCTGAAAGATGTTCCGGCAAACTTACAAGTGGTAAGAACTAAGACCAAAGAGATTCTGCAATTATACAAGAAAGTGTCTCCTACAAAAGAATTGCCTCATACAGGCTTTGCTAATCAGTCTAAACCGTCTTTTATGCAACAATGTATGAAATTCATACGTGGGAATTTCTTTATTCCGGACCCGCGCAAAGGTTGGTGCCGTTATGCTTATTCTGAGGCATGTAGGCTGATACGAGATGAACATATTGACACGATTATTACAACCAGTCCTCCTCATAGTGCGCAGTTGATAGGACTTCGTCTCAAAAAGAGATTTCCTACATTGAGATGGATCGCTGATTTGCGAGATCCATGGACAGATTTATATACCAATAAAGATTTATACCAAACCTATCTTGCCCGAAAATATAATGCTTATTTAGAGCGCAAAGTATTGGAAACGGCAGATGAGGTTATTACAGTTAGTCCATCGTGTGCAAACACATTTGCGTCCAAAGTTAAACGCAATCCCATTCATGTAATTACCAACGGTTTTGACGAGAATGATTTTAAGGATATCGTCACTCAACCTCATGCCAAACGGACAATTGCTTATGTTGGAGCTTTAAGCCCTTTATATGAGTTTGATACATTTGTTGAAGCCATAAGGTTATTACCCAAACAAGCCAAGGATCAAATCAAGATTCAGATGGTAGGTGGTGCCTTTGCGAATGCTGTAAATCAACTCCAATCCCTAGGCGTAGAAACGGAGTGGATAGATTATGTTCAGCACAAAGAAGCCGTAACATATATGCTCAATGCCGACATGCTATTGTTGCTTTTCCCTAATCAGGAGGACAATAAGGGTATCCTTACCGGCAAATTATTTGAATATATGGCGACACATAATCCGATTCTCATGATTGGATTTACCGATGGAGATGCCGCAAAACTCTTGCGTCAGTATGAACAAGATGGAGTTTATGCTTTTGGGGAAGCGGACAAAGTGGCGCAGTTTATCATCCGAAGTATAGATAAGTATCCTGCCGTTCATGCGGATTTTGCACAACAATTCAGTCGAAAAAAACTGACGGAAGTTTTATCCACTATAATACTACCTGTTGTATGAAGATATGTGTCATCACCGGAATGTATCCTACGCCCCTCTATCCATCCGGAGGTGTTTTTGTGGTTCGACGCATCGCGGCCTTACAAGCCTTGGGGTGTCAGGTGGATGCTTTTGCACTCGTCGTTCATGAGTCATGGGCGGCTAGAAAACTCAGAACAATCTTGCATCGATGGCCGAATGAAGATGTTGCCGATTGGATTTCAACCGATAATCCATCGGTTCAATTGCGAGCGATTCGTGTTCATATGAATCTCATTGAGCTAGTGCTTAATATGCTTTTTCAAGAGAAACTATTTATTCGCAAAGCACAAAAATCGTTACATCAGATCATCGGCCCCGCCCGATATGATGTGATTCATGGTCATTGGCTTTTCCCCACCGGAGGAGCCGTTGTCAGATATGCTCAATCCGTACATACACCCTGTGTGGTGACCGCTCACGGGAGCGAGGTGCATCGAGATATGCGTAAGAAATATCGAAAAGGATGTTTATGGACCTTGGAAAATTGCACACGCGCTGAGTTTGTTAGCCATGCTCTTTTACAAACAGCAATGCAGTATGGCTATTCGGGTAGAAATGCGCAGGTGCTGCCTAATGGAATATTGCAAGTTCCGGAGAAGGTGATTCGTAAGAAAGGGACTACAATCGGATTTGTTGGGAATCTCAACGCAATCAAACGTGTGGAAATTTTGCCGGCAGTGTTCCATAGGGTGGTGCAGGAACTGCCGGATACCCAAATGGTGATAGTTGGTGATGGTCCGTTAGAAAACAAATTAAAAAAAGAACTGACAAGCAAGAATGTACGTTTTACCGGTCGGCTTTCTCAGGCAGAGGTCTTTCAAGAGATGCTCCGGATGGATGTGCTTATATTGCCCAGTAAAAATGAAGGATGGCCCTGTGTGGTTATTGAGGCTCATTCGTGCGGAGTATCCGTTGTGGGAAGCAGTAATGGTGGCATCCCTGAGAGTATCGGAGATGAGCGCTTGCTTGTGGCAGAAGGACCGACTTTTGAACAGGATTTTGCTCAACGTATCATAGATGTATTTAAAGGCAATATCCCCATAGACACGGAGGCCCTACGGGAACGCGCTAAAACATTTACATGGGAAGCCTTGCAGCAACAAGAGTTGAAAAACTATCTTTGTTTACGATAGACGCCCCATCCGATACTACCCAAACAGATGAGTAGAGCGAAAATAATCGCACAAAGACTCCATTTATCCGTTGTTTTTGCGGAGGGTACAAACTCCATCATAATCTTATGCTGACCTGCCGGAATAACGGCTGCACGTAATGTGTAATTGACGCGGCCAATGGTTTGCTCTACCCCATCGATATAGAGGTGCCAATCGTGAGGATA
>CALCGR010000003.1 GCA_937901025.1 uncultured Bacteroidales bacterium | reverse complement strand
AGTCTAGGGGGATAACTACCACCTCCCCTTTCGGGAGACGTTCTGTGAGTTTTTTAACTACGGTGGTTTTGCCGGACCCGGTTCCACCTGCAATGCCGATAATAAACATAAAAGAAGATTGTGTTTGCTTTCGGACTGCAAAATTACACAAAAAATTTGACATATGCAAATTTATTTTGTAAATTTTCGTATTTTTGCCATCTCCTTGCCTCGTCGGGGCGTTCTTGCGCCCCTTGCCGGCGGGCGCTCCCTCCCGCTTCGATTGGTTACTTGCCTGCGGTGCTTTGGACAGCCAACGCCGTTTCGGCGTTCGAGGAGCACTAATAGAGTCCCGTAGAAACAGTTGTGTCCCCGCCGATGGGTCGGTGGGGGTTGGAGGGGCGACGCCATGGGGGCGTCGGTTTCCGAGGGACTGCTATTAGCGCGCACGTAAAACGGCTGTCCTCGGTAACTGAGTGGGAAAATCCGTGCAATCAGTGGAATCTGTGAGAGATTTTCTTACAAATTGCAAATAAATTTGCATATATGGAAAAAAAGTAGTATCTTTGCACGCAAAATTTTGATTATGATGTTACCGGTAGATTTTATAGATGAGATGCGGCAAGAACTGGGCCCCGAAGCCGATGCGCTTTTTCAGGCCTTGGAGACCCCTGCGGTGACCTCGATTAGGCTCAACGATAAGAGGGACACCCTCTCTTTCCCGTGCGACATAGACGAGGTGCCGTGGCACGTGGACGGGTACTACCTGTCCGAGCGGCCGCAGTTTACGTTAGACCCCCTGCTGCACGCGGGCTGTTATTACGTGCAGGAGGCCTCGTCGATGTTTATTCAGCAAGCCCTGGACCAGTATGTTAATCCGGAGAGCGTGGTGCTCGACCTCTGCGCCGCCCCGGGCGGGAAATCCACGCTCATCAGTCAGCACCTCGGTCAAGAGGGTCTGCTCGTGAGCAATGAGGTGAACCGTCAGCGGATGTTCATCCTGTCGGAGAACATACAGAAATGGGGAAACGGGAACACCGTCGTGACCCATAACCAGCCCGCCGACTTCGGGGAGCGATGCGCGAACCTGTTCGACTGCGTCCTCGTCGATGCCCCCTGCTCGGGGGAGGGGATGATGCGCAAGGACGACGAAGCCCGAGCGCAGTGGTCGCTCAAAAACGTTCAGATGTGCGCGGAGCGTCAGCGGTCGATCTTGATGGATGTGTGGGACGCGCTCAAACCCGGTGGGGTGCTGATCTATTCTACTTGCACCTTCAACCGCGAGGAGAATGAGAATAACGTGCAGTGGATGACGGAGTGCCTGGGTGCACAAGTCTTGCCGCTCGACGTGGACGAGTCGTGGGGAGTGACCGAGGGCAACCCGGGCTACCATTTCTATCCGCATAAAGTGAAAGGCGAGGGGTTCTATATCTGCGCCCTGCGCAAGAATGAGGACGTGTTCGCGCCCTTCAAAGTAAAAGACGCTAAGTCGCACTCCACGGCGAATAACCAGGCTTATGTCGACCTGGCCACCACGTGGCTTGAGCACCCCGAGGACTGGGCGATACGGCAGTCGGATCGGTTCCTGACCGCCTACTCAATGCGTTATAAGCAACTGATTGATATCCTTTCGGAGCGACTGACTTGTATTACCATCGGCTTTGGGTTAGGGGAGGAGCGCGGCAAGACCATTGCCCCGCAACACAGCCTGGCGTTGTCGAAGGCACTCAGGCGGGAGGCATTCGTTGAGGTCGAACTCAGTCTCGACCAGGCCCTTACGCTGCTACGAGCCGAGAGCCCGACGCTCAACGAGCAACACCCGTTAGGGCAACTGCTGCTCACCTATCAAGGGGTGCCCATTGGCTTTGCCAAGAACTTAGGGAATAGACTCAATAGCCACTACCCGAACGAGTGGCGCATCCGTAATCTATGAATCTAGAGGAATTAAACGAGGTACAGCGGGAGGCGGTGACGCATATCGACGGACCGCAACTGGTCATCGCGGGCGCGGGGTCGGGTAAGACCCGTGTGCTCACGTATAAAATCGCCTACCTGCTCGAGCAAGGCGTCGAGCCCAACCGTATCCTTGCCCTGACGTTCACCAATAAGGCGGCGCGGGAGATGAAGGAGCGCATCGCCCGGCTCGTTAATGCCGACAAGACCCGTTACCTCTGGATGGGTACCTTCCACTCCATCTGTGCGCGTATCCTACGGCAGGAGGCGCAGTCGCTGGGCCTCACCCGCGACTTCTCCATCTACGATACCGCGGATAGTAAGTCCCTGCTGCACCGCATCGTGAAGGACAAAGGCCTCGACGAGAAGATTTATAAACCCGGATTAGTCCTCAACAAGATCTCCATGGCGAAGAACCGCCTCTGCGGACCCGAGAACTACGGACTCATCAAAGCCTATGGCGACCAGGATAAGTATGACCGCACCTACGAGATGCCGGCGGTCTACCAGTCGTACCAACGCCAACTAAGGGAGGCGAATGCCGTCGACTTCGACGACCTGCTCATGCTCATGTGCCAACTGCTGCAGAACAATGCCGCGGCACGACTGTACTACCAGTCGGTGTTCCAATATATCCTCGTCGACGAGTACCAGGATACGAACTATGCCCAGTACCTCATCGTCAAACTCCTCGCCGAACCGGAAAACAACGTCACCGTCGTAGGCGACGATGCCCAGTCAATCTATTCCTTCCGCGGAGCGGACATAACGAATATCCTGTCCTTCCAACAGACCTACCCCCATGCCCGCGTGGATAAACTTGAACAGAACTACCGCTCCACGCAGAACATCGTCAATCTCGCTAACTCCCTCATCGAACATAATAAGCACCAACTGCGTAAGTCCGTCTTCTCCAATAACGACCGCGGCGATAAAGTGTCGCTGCTACCCTATCCGTCCGACCGCGAGGAGGCTCAAGAGGTCATCAACCTCATCACTCGCGAGCACGCCATGAACGGTACCGGCTATAACGAGGTAGCGGTGCTCTACCGCACCAATGCCCAGTCGCGCGCCTTCGAGGGCGAACTAAGGAAGATGGGCATCCCGTACCGCATCTACGGCGGGATGAGTTTCTACCAACGCAAGGAGATTAAAGACGCTATCTGTTACTTCCGCCTGGCGGCTAACCCGAGGGATAACGAGGCGCTACTGCGTATCATCAACTTCCCGACACGCCATATCGGCGACACTACCCTTCGCAAACTCAGCGAGGCGGCGCAAGCCCACAACACCACGATGCTCGAGGTGGCCTCTAACCCGAAGGGATACGACCTATCCGTTACGAGCGGTACCCAACAGAGCCTGACGGAGTTTGCATCGATGATGATGGACCTGAGTGAGATGATGGATACCACCGATGCCTATACGTTTGCTCAGCACGCCATACAGCGGTCGGGGATTCTCAGGGAAGCCAAAGCGGACCTTACCCCCGAGGGGCAGGACCGCGCAGAGAACCTGGAGGAACTGCTCACCGCTATCCACGAGTTTGTCGACCAGCGCACGCAGATGGGAATCGACTTCACCCCGATGCACGACTTCCTGGGCGAGGTGGCACTGCTCACTGACCAGGACGAGCATACCGATGACCCTACCCAGCGCGTCACACTCATGACTGTCCACGCCGCCAAAGGCCTCGAGTTTAAAGTCGTGTTCATCGTCGGACTGGAGGAAGACCTGTTCCCGTCGCAGTACTGTGTGCGGGCGGAGGATATCGAGGAGGAAAGACGCCTACTGTACGTGGCCATCACCCGCGCCATGAACCGCTGCTACCTCTCCTTCGCTCGACAACGCTTCCGCAACGGAACGTTTAACTTCACCAACCCCTCGCGGTTCCTCAGGGAACTCGACCGCGAGTGCTTGAGACAGGGCGAAAGACCCCTCCCGACCTCCCCTCAAAGGGGCGGAGTTCCGACCTATCCGGCTTCGCCGGAATATCCAACCCGTCCCCGCGTCCTACGTCCGGTGCAGAGTGCAGGGAGCACGATGCACAATGCACAAGTGACATCCACCTGGACCCCCGGCGACCGCGTCTTCCATAAGGTGTTCGGGGCGGGCGAGGTGCTGCAAACCTATAACGAGAATGAAGTAGATAAAATAGATATACAATTTGACAAAGTGGGCAAAAAAACCCTCATGCTCACCTATGCGAAGCTGGAAAGATTATGAACAACGACAACAATATGCAACGCGGGCAACGCCCCGCACCGCGTCCCAACGGACGCAAACCCCGATTCTTGAGCTGGCTGTTTTACCTGCTGCTCTTCGGTCTATTTATTCTCATGTTCTATCCTTCGAACAAGGACAAGGACCAAAAGAGCCTTAGTTACACCCAGTTTGCGGCGTATGTGGAGAATGACCATATCGCCAAACTCACCGTCTTCGATGACAACAAGGTCAAAGCCACCGTCAAGCCCGAGTCTTATCCGCTCGTCTTCGGTTCGACCGATGCCGGTAAGGACAAGAACGGCGAGATCAATGTACTGGTAGCCTCCGCGGAGGAGTTCAGTAAGTACCTCGACGACCAAAACGCAACGCGCAAGGCCGCAGGCCTCTCCCCCATGGACGTGACCTTCGAGAAGTCGCACGACTACTGGTTCCTCATCCTCACGAACATCCTGCCGTTTATCCTGCTCATCCTGTTCTTTGTGTGGATGGGCCGCGGCATGGGCTCCGCCGCCGGAGGGATCTTCGGCGTCGGCAAGGCGCGGGCCCAACTCTTCGACAAAGAGAAAAAAGACAAGGTCACCTTCAAGGACGTCGCCGGACTATATGGCGCCAAACAGGAGGTGGAGGAGATCGTCGCTTTCCTCAAGAACCCTAAGAAATACACCGACCTGGGCGGTAAGATCCCTAAGGGTGCCCTGCTCGTAGGCCCTCCGGGTACGGGTAAGACCCTGCTCGCCAAAGCCGTAGCGGGCGAAGCCGATGTGCCGTTCTTCTCGATGTCCGGCTCGGACTTCGTGGAGATGTTCGTGGGCGTCGGCGCCAGCCGCGTACGCGACCTCTTCCGCCAAGCCAAAGAGAAAGCTCCCGCCATCGTCTTCATCGACGAGATAGACGCTATCGGTCGCGCCCGCGGCAAGAGCGTCATGACCGGCGGCAACGACGAACGGGAGTCTACCCTCAACCAACTGCTCACCGAGATGGACGGGTTCGGCACGAACTCCGGCGTCATCATCCTTGCCGCTACCAACCGAGCCGACGTTCTCGACGCTGCCCTGCTGCGCGCCGGACGCTTCGACCGACAGATACACGTCGAACTGCCCGACCTGCAGGAGCGTAAGGAGATCTTCCTCGTCCACCTCAAACCTATCAAACTCGACAAATCCATCGACGTCGACTTCCTCGCCAAACAAACCCCCGGGTTCTCCGGTGCGGATATAGCCAACGTATGCAACGAGGCAGCCCTCATCGCTGCACGTAATAGCCATAAGCGCGTGGGCAAACAAGACTTCATGGACGCCGTCGACCGTATCGTGGGCGGACTCGAACGCAAGACGAAGATCATGACTGCCGCCGAGAAACGCTCCATCGCGTACCACGAGGCCGGACACGCTACCATCTCCTGGATGCTCGAACACGCCAACCCGCTCGTCAAGGTCACCATCGTACCGCGCGGAGCCGCCTTAGGCGCCGCCTGGTACTTACCCGAGGAACGACAACTGACCAACAAGGAACATATCCTCGACGAACTCTGCTCACTGCTGGGCGGACGCGCAGCCGAACAACAGTTCCTCGACCAGACGTCCACCGGTGCACTCAATGACCTCGAGCGCGCTACCAAACAGGCTTACGCCATGGTCGCCTATTACGGCATGTCGGATAAACTCAAAGACGTGTCTTATTACGACTCTACCGGTCGCTATGAGTATGGCTTCACCAAACCCTACTCCGAGGCTACGGCGGAAGTGATCGACAAGGAGGCGGCCGCCATCATCGCTGAGCAGATGAAGCGGGCAGTACATATCCTCAAACAATACGAAACAGGCCACCATGCCCTGGCCGAACTGCTCATCGAACGCGAAGTCATCACCGCCGAGGATGTGGAACGTATCCTCGGACCCAGACAATGGCAATCACGTGGAGATAGTATATTAACCCAAAATAAATAAGCAAATGAAAAAGATTATCTTATCGATGGTGAGCTTGTTAGCAACCATCACCCTCTCGGCTCAACAGCCCCAACAACTGCCCGTGGATGAAGCGGTGCGCGTAGGTCACCTCGACAACGGACTGACGTATTATATCCGCCACAACGAACAGCCTAAACAAAGGTGCGAGTTCCATATCGCCCAAGCCGTAGGCGCTATCCTCGAGGAGGATGACCAAAACGGCCTCGCCCACTTCCTGGAGCATATGGCGTTCAACGGTACCCAACACTTCCCCGGCAAGGGTATCATCACCTATTTCGAATCCATCGGCGTGAACTTCGGCGGAGATATCAATGCTTATACCTCCATCGACAAAACCGTCTACCGCCTGTCGAACGTCCCCACCATCCGGGAGGGAATCATCGACTCCGCCTTGCTCGTCATGCACGACTGGGCATGCGGGCTCTCCCTCCTACCCGACGAGATTGATGCCGAGCGCGGCGTCATCCGCGAGGAGTGGCGCACCCGCTTCGATGCTAACTTCCGCATGTACACCAAACTCAACTCCCTCATCTATCCTAACAGCCGCTATGGTATCCGTAACGTCATCGGCGATACCGCCGTCATCAATAACTTCAGTTACGATGCCCTCCGCGCTTACTATAAGAAGTGGTACGGACCCGATAACCAAGCTATCATCGTCGTAGGCGACATCGATGTCGATGCCATCGAGGCAAAAATCAAACAGTTATGGTCCGACGTTCCTGCTCGCACCAACCGCGGCGAGCGTCCGCTCTATACCATCGAGGATAATGAGGCTCCCCTCATCGCTATCGTCACCGATCCTGAGGCACGGAACACCACCCTCCAAATCCAATATAAGCACCCGCAACTGCCTGCCGAACTGCAAGGAACAAACGTGGCCTATATGGTCGACGTCGTCCATGACCTCAACTACCGGATGATGACCGAACGACTCAACGAGAAACTCATGGCTGCCGACTGCCCGTTCATGGGGGCTTATGCCTTCTACGGTGAGGAAGTAAAACTCAAGGACGCCTTCACCGTCTATTATATCCCTAAGGAGGGTCGCGAAACGGAGGCCCTCAACGATGCCCTGCTCTTCAGCGAGAAGATCCACCGCTATGGCTTCACCTCTGCCGAACTCGAACGCGCCAAGACCCAGATGCTCTCCGACATAGAGACCCAATATAACGGTCGCACTACCCGCGAGAATAGGGCATTAGCACAGGAATATATCAATCACTTCGAAGACGGTGACCCCATCCCCGGCATCGAGTGGGAATATCAAACCCTGCAAGCCCTGCTGCCCATGCTGCCTTTGGAGGCGGTTAACCAGACGGCTCAACAGTATGCCGAAGGCTTCCCGACCATCGCTATCTCCGGACCCGAGAAACCGGAGGTACGTATCCCTACCGAGGACGAAGTACTCGCCCTCCTCGATGCCGCGAAAGAGGCTCAGATAGAGGCTCCCGTAGAGCAACAGGTCGATAACACCCTCATTAAACGCCTGCCGAAGGCGGGGAAAATCAAAACCGTCACCTCCGACGAAACACTCGGTACTACCACCTTCACCCTAAAGAACGGCATGCGCGTCATCGTCAAACCGACGAAATTTAAGGAAGACGAGATCCAACTCCATGCCTATGCCCCCGGCGGAATCTCCCTGCTCGATACAGAGGATATCCCTAGCGCAAACATCCTGCCTAATGCTCTCGAATATATGGGCCTCGGCGACTTCGACTTCAATGCCCTGCGTAAAGCATTGACGGGAAAGAATGTCAATATGAGCATCGACCTCAATGAATATACCGAGGTCGAGGGTTACTCCACCGTCAAGGACCTCGAAACCCTCCTCCAACTCGTTTACCTGGGCTTCACGGCTCCCCGCCGCGATGACGAGGCATATACCACCCTTATGTCGCTCATCGAGAACTCCGTTGCGAATAAGGCCGCACAACCCAACGCGATCTTCAACGACTCCGTCACCCTCATGCGCGCTGACCACAACCCCCGTGCGTTTGTGCTCAATAAGAAGAGTTTGGGTAAGGTTAACTTGGATGTGATTATGAATATCCACAAAACCCTCTTCGCTAATCCCGGCAGCTTCACGTTTATCATCGTCGGTAACGTTGACCCGCAAGACAAGGCGTTCCGTCAACTCCTCTGCCAATACATCGGCGCAATGAAGGTCCGTGGCGAAAAGAGCGCCTTCAAGGATAGCGGCATCCGCCGTCCTGCAGGACTCCAAAAGAACTACTTCGCCATCGATATGCAAACCCGTAAGGCGTCTAACTTCATCGAGTACTCATCTTACGATATCCCCTATACCCTCGAGAACGCTCTAAACATGCGTATGATTGGCCGTATCCTCGATACCCGTTATTTGGAGTCCATTCGTGAACGCGAAGGCGGCAGTTATGGTGTCGGTGTAGCAGGACGAGTCACGCGTCATCCTGTCGATTGTGCTTTCTTGCTGATGAGTTTTGATACTGACCCTGAGAAACAGGAACGACTGATGGCTATCATACACGAAGAGGTAGAGACTATTGCTAAAAACGGACCCCTGGAGCAAGACTTGAACAAGGAGAAAGCAGCCCTACTCAAAGACCACGAGCAAGATCTGGAGGATAACGAATGGTGGAGCAGTATCTTGCAAGTCTATGATATATATGGTCTGAACTACATCACGGATTTTGTACCTGCCGTTAATGCCTTGACGGGCGAATCCGTACAAGCGATGCTGAATAAACTGCTGGAAGCAAAAAATATGTACGAAGTCGTTATGACCCCGGCTAATTAACCCTACCCTCTACTCCTCTACTCCTCTACACCAAAAATATGAAGTATTTTTTGATAGCGGGCGAAGCCTCGGGAGACCTGCACGCCGCACCTCTCATCGAAGCCATCAAACAGCGTGATCCTGACGCCTCCTTCTCCGGTTTTGGCGGAGACAGGATGGCGGCAGCCGGCTGTACCCTTTATCGCCATATACGCGACTTAGCGTTTATGGGATTTGTTGCCGTGCTGAAAAATATTTCTACCATTCGCCGCAACTTTGCCATTGCCAAACAATCGCTCCTTGAGGCTCAACCCGACGTGCTTATCCTCGTCGATTACCCGTCGTTTAACCTCAAGATGGCTAAGTTCGCTCGCCAACACCTGCCCTCGCTGCGGATTGTCTATTATATCCCGCCTAAAGTGTGGGCATGGAAGCGGTGGCGCCGTAAGACCATCCTTCGCCTCTGCGACCAAGTCCTCTGCATCTTCCCCTTCGAACCCTCTTTCTATAACGACCCTAAAGCCGTCTACGTCGGCAATCCAACGGCAGAAGAATGTCTTTCAGCGCAGCGGTCTTTCAGCGATAGCGGTCCTACAGGCGATAGCCGGTCTTGCAGCAATAGCGGTCCTTCAGCGCAGCGGTCAAAAATCATCGCCCTCCTTCCCGGCTCACGCCGTTCCGAGATCTCCCACTGTCTCCCGAAGATGCTCGAAGCCGCACGGCGGTTCCCCGATTACGAGATTCGCATCGCCCAAGCCCCCTCTATCCCAACTGAGTTCTACGAGCAAATACTTTCAACTCTAAACTTTGAAACTACTCTAAACTCTAAACTCTCCACTCTAAACTACGACCTGCTGCGCACCGCAGCAGTGTCGATTGTCAACAGCGGCACCGCGACCCTCGAGGCTGCCCTGCTCGGTTGTCCGCAGGTGGCGGTGTATCATATTGCTCTCCCTCATCTGGCGGGACTGATCTGGAAGGCGGTGTTTACCATTCGCCATTTCACGCTCCCGAATATCATCCTCGACCTGCGTGATGAGCAGGGTCGACCCCTCGAGGTCATTCGCGAACTGCTCGCGTACCTCTTCACCGTTGAAAATATCGAAGCCGAGGTTAAACGCCTCCTCACCGATATCCCGTATCGCCAAACGATGCTCCGCCATTACGACGAGCTTCGCCAAATCTTAGGAACCGAGCCCGCTGCCTCCCGCGCCGCGGACTATATAACCAAACACGGACAACTTGATTAACTATCTCTCGCCATATTGTTCACTCCTATCCCTCCCCGCTCGTCGGGGCGTTCCGTCGCCC
>CALCGR010000002.1 GCA_937901025.1 uncultured Bacteroidales bacterium | reverse complement strand
CGGGACTCTATCGTGCTCCTTGACCGCCGTTCCGGCGCTGGCTGTCCTACTTTTTTCTCTGTCAATTTGGCAGTTTCCTTCTTTTTCCTCCCCTTTGGCACGCTTTTTGTACCCTATCTTTTAGCCTTCAATAACGGCAGTCGAACGGCAGTCGAACGGCAATGGAACGGCAGTCGGGCGAAAATGCGGCGAAAATCGGTCGAAAGTCAAACGGCAGTCATAAGGGCTTTTGTAAGCCTTTTGCTGATATATTAAACGCCTAAACAACTAAACAAATTAACACAATAACAAACTATGGCTAATTGTAAAGAATCAGACACTTTCCAAGAACTAAGTGGAAAAGTGTCCCGCAAAGACGATGGCTACTATTACGTCGTCAATCACAAGCAATTTTATCGCAAACGCGATGAGAGTTATCACCAACAATTGTCTCCCAAGCAACGTTGGCTTTCGGAGGCTTTCCGTTATGGGCAGCGAGAAGCCAAAGCGGCTTTAAGTGACCCCACTTTAGCTCCTTCTATTGAGCAACAATACAAAGAGGCACGCCATAAAGCACCCAATGGGAAGGTTTATGGCACACCTTTGCGTTGGAAGGCGGCTATCTTGCAACAACAGTGGAAGACCGACCATCCGTTTGAGGAATGGTACACGGCATATTTAGAGGAAGTTTCGAATAAAGCAGCAGCGAAGACGGCTAATGAGAACGCTTCTCAGTATATGATCAAGCAACAGATCAAAGCCCTTCAAGCCCAACTCCTCGAACTCGAGAAACGAGTAGAGAAGTAGCCCCTTCCCTAGTCCTCCCTAGGCAAACCTAGGAAGTCCTAGTCCTGTTCCGCGAGCTTTCGCGAGCGGTTGTTATGTTTCTTCTCTCTGCATTGTATGCGGAGTCTTGTGTTTTTCGTCCTATTGTTCCCGCATTGTATGCGGAGTCACTCGCTGTTACCGATATGTCGGAAATCCGGCCGCTGCCACGTCCGTCTTTCCTCATTTTTTGTCCGCAACCGCGAATTTTGGGTGCAGGTGGTGCGGGTGGTGCTAGTACTTTTATAAACTCTATCGCGCGTGGGTGAGACTTTAAGGAACAACCTGCACCACTAGCACCACTTACATCGCTGAAAACAAACAACCATCGCAACCCCGATAGGCTGCGATGGAAGAGAGTTTAACCTATCTTCCTTCCCTTTGAGGGAAGGGTAGGATGGGTCTTTTACCTTACCTTTTGACCGGTGGCGGTGTACTTAACACCATTCCGCTCGATGATGAGGTTGCCGTTGTGGAAGTATTTATGCATCGTGCATTGTGAACCGTGCACCGATTCAAAACCTGTTCCACCTGTTGTGCTGAAGTTGCCTTTGTACTCGGCAAGCGTTTGCCTACTAGCATCGGTAGCGGTGACGCTATAGTTATAGGCAGTGCCGGGATTGAGACCTGTTACCGTAAATTGCCAGCCATTAGAGGTCATTACAGCAGCATCCAACATACGAGAGCCTGCACGATTAGGAGCAAAAGCAATGCCGGTTAGTTGACCTTGAGCATTGAAGGTTAGTGTGCAGAATACGATGCCATCTTTGGTAATTACCAATTTATATTCTGCTGCATTGTCGTTAGCAGGCCAAGTTAATATAACATTGTCAGTAGAGGGCATAACACTTACTTGATCAGAAACAATGGGGTGTTCTTCAGCCCCTATTGGAAATAAATTCAAGTCGCGCCACCCTAACGCGAATTGATAGTCTTCTAAAGACGATTTTAGCACATAAACTTTGGCATATTGGCTCAACCCGTTAAAGACATTTGTACCTAATGAAGGAGGAACTTGAACGTAACATGTGATAGAACGTATATTGTAGCAATCTTTAAAAGCTGAATTGCCAATGGCTCTTATAGTAGCAGGAATTGTTACGGATGTAATAGTAGAATTATTAGCAAACACATAAGCATCTATAGAAGACACCCCAGACGGAATAGATATGTTTCCTCCTTTCCCTACGTATTCAATCAACGTATTATCGGAAGTTAGAATAAAATCTCCCAAACGGGTATAGTTATAAACAACATCGGCATAATATGCCACATAGCCATATTCAGTAGAACCTTTATGGAAAACAAGGGGTGAAAAATTCGTTACCGTTTTGAGGTTGGTACAACTATAAAAAGCCTCTGATCCAATTGATGTAATAGACTTTGGTATAGTTACCGAGGTCAAGCCACTGCAACAATCGAATGCATGATATCCAATTGATTTTACACCTTCAGGAATCACCAAATCCTTTACTTCAACATTATAGATAAAGAAGTTATGACTATAATGAATTGGATTAGAAAAACAACCATTGTAAGAACCTACAAAGCTTATTTTGCACCAATCTGCAATCGTGCCAGTATAGTTAGTCTTTGTCAAACCACTACAATATTCGAAGGCACTCGCACCAATCACTCTGACGGAATTGCCAATAGTTACTGAGGTCAAAGCGGTGCAATAATAGAAAGCAAAATATCCAATCGTTGTGACGGAATTGGGAATAGTTACCGAGGTTAAAGCGGTGCAATAGTAGAAAGCATAATCTCCAATCGTTGTAACGGAATTGGGAATAGTTACCGAAGTCAAACCACTGCATCTAGAAAAAGCACCACCTGCGATTTGTTTGATACCATTAGGGATAGTATATGCACCTTGATACGATGGTGGCATATATGCAAAACAATTAGCATTATACACGGGAGAAGTCAAACCGCTACAATTATAGAAAGCCCTATCTCCAATCGTTGTAACGGAATTAGGAATAACGATTTCTCCTGTGACAGCAGAGGAACAACCACAAAGTTTAGTCTTCGTAGCATCACTATACACCAAATAGCCATCCACATAACCATTGACGCATTTAGCTCCCCAAGGTGAGCCAGTAGCAGTCCCATAATATATTATGTTATTAACATTATAAAATGCTTGATCTCCAATCGTTGTGACGGAATTAGGAATAGCTACCGAGGTCAAACCGCTGCAATCACGGAAAGCAGAATTTCCAATCGTTGTGACGGAATTGCCAATCGTTACCGAAGTCAAACCACTGCAATTATCGAAAGCAAAACTTCCAATCGTTGTAACGGAATTAGGAATAGTTACCGAGGTCAAACCTTTGCAATTATAGAAAACAGAACCTGCGATTTGTTTGATACCATTAGGGATAGTATATGCACCTTGATACGATGGTGGCATATATGCAAAACAATTAGCATTATACACGGGAGAAGTCAAACCACTGCAACCATCGAAAGCATAATCTCCAATCGTTGTAACGGAATTAGGAATAGTTACCGAGGTCAAACCTTTGCAATTATAGAAAGCAAAACTTCCAATCGTTGTGACGGAATCCCCAATAATGTATTCTTTAACTTGAGATCCAAAAATATTCCCAATAGTAGAATACGATGAATATGTTTTGCTACAAATTGCATTGGAATTAATTGTTACCAATATCAAACCCATGCAATTGTAGAAAGCACGATCTCCAATCGTTGTGACAGAATTGGGAATAGTTACCGAGGTCAAACCTTCGCAACTATAGAAAGCTCTCTCTCCAATCGTTGTGATTTCACCTTTGCAAATAATAGTACCTGTGCCATTACTAAAAGTATGCGAAGAAATAGACACATTAAAAGCATTGGTGTGAAGACCACTACCACTCGAAGAAGTCGTCTCTGATAATTTCGCACTTGCCGTGTAGGTAATGGTGTTACTTGCCCAGAGGGAGGTGGTGGCGATAAGTGCCACAAAAAGGGATAAAAGTTTGTGTTTAATCATAAAAGTTGTTGTTTTGATTTTTTGCCTACTCTTCTTCGGATTTTCGGCGTATTCCGTTTGATATTATAGATATTTTATTAGTATCCTAGTTGTCTAGACCGCTGCGCTGAACTAGGTAGTTGTCGGATATTCCGGATTTACCTGACCGCTGGCGCTGTTCCGGAAGGGACAAACACAAAAAAGCGTGGGCTTTCGCTCGCTTCATTTGATTCTTTGAGGTCTTCGACTACCTTACGATTCCAAATAAATGCACGGAAAACTCACGCGATTGCGTGAGCGTGCAAAAACCGTACTTGAAATCGTAATGATTTTTTGAAAGTGTCGAAGTTTCAAAGAATCAAGTTAGGCTTACAACGCTATATTTTATATGTCATGCATCGCCTTTACGATGCCGGTCAAT
>CALCGR010000001.1 GCA_937901025.1 uncultured Bacteroidales bacterium | reverse complement strand
ATATCGTTCGCGGAGGTGCTACGGTGATCTTGGCGATGTCTGACGGCCGCAAAGCCGCCACTGCTATGCATGACTACCTACTCGCTCAGTCAACTAAGTGAACTCATCGGAGAAGTCATCTCTGTGGAGTTAAGTGACACCTACTGGGTGCGTGCCGAGATAGCCTCGCTATCCCGACGCAACGGGCATGGGTATTTCGATTTGGTGGAGAAAGGAAAAGACGGACTGTTTACCGTTAAGATGCGCGGTAACTGTTGGGCGAATGTATTCACTATCCTCTCCGCCTATTTTGAACAAGAAACCGGCTCCTGTTTACAGGCGGGCATGCAGGTGCTTTTAGAGGTAGAGATTAACTGGCATGATGTCTATGGGCTGAGCCTTAATATCGTAGGAATAGACCCGCAATATACCATCGGAGACTTGGCTCGCCAGCGACAAGAGACCATTCGCCAATTACAAAAAGAGGGTATCCTCGACATGCAACAGTCGCTCACCTTACCCACGATTGTAAGACGTATAGCCGTCATCTCCTCCGACACCGCCGCCGGTTATGAAGACTTCATCCATCAACTATCCACCCTACCCCTCTACTCCTCTACTCCCCTACTCCCAACCCTCTTCCCCGCTATTATGCAAGGAAACAATGCTGAAGCCTCTATTCTCAAAGCTTTGCAAGCGATTGCGGAACGGGAAGATAAATTTGATGTAGTGGTGATTATCCGCGGAGGGGGTGCCAGTTTGGATATGAGTTGTTTTGACAGTTACTTGCTCGCAGCCACTTGTGCGCAGTTCCCTCTTCCTATTATTACGGGTATCGGGCACACGCGCGATGTGAGCGTGTTGGACCTCGTTGCCTATCGTGCCCTCAAGACCCCGACCGCCGTAGCGGCGTTCTTTGTGGATCGCTTAACGGAAGAACTGAAACGATTAGAAGACTTAAGACGCCGATTGCGTCAGACGCAAGAGCGTCAGGTGCTTATTCGTAAGCATGCTATTGAGATGCTTGCTCAACGACTGGTGTCTTGCGACCCTGCGCGTATCTATAAGATGGGTTATTCGCTCACCACCATCGATGGGCAAGTAATCACCAGTAAGCACCAAGTCAAGAGTGGTCAAACCCTCATCACCCACCTTATCGACGGCGACCTCACCTCAATCATCCAATAAACTATCCACAATCCACAATCCTCAATCTTCATTATTTCCTGCTCTCTTTGATCAGCAGTTTAATTGGAAGTCTTTTTCGTACAACACGAACACCCTTCGGTGATTAAAAAAGAGCACCCGTCGAACGGATGCTCTTTTTATGTATGAAAAAGAATGATTAACGAACAACAGTACCGAGAACATTGAGGTTACCCTCGGCGGTCTTGATAACGAATTGACCATTAACGATTGTCTTCATCGCTTTCTTATTTGCTTTTACTGGACGCAGAGCGGCACCGGATATGAATTTATACTCACCCTTCTTAATCTCGATAGTGTGGAGTTCGGGCTTCTCTTCGGTAGCAGCCTTGTAGTAGTGCAGAATATTTCCTGTAACCGATACATAGTCGCCCACTTTCGCCGGTTTGTCAGCAGGAACGGTGATTTGGAATGCCTCGAAGTCGTAGGTCGGGTTAGCCAAATCATCGCACATATAGAACGACATATTCTTATATTGCTCGCTATATTCAGAAGCAATACTATCTACATAACCGGTAACGATATAAACGGCTTTGGAAGTGGCATTGTTTTCTAACGCTATGCCGATTTCGTAAGCTTCAGAAGCAGAAACTGCGATGGTATCAACCTTCACCTCGCCTTTCTTTGTAACCAAACCTTTACCGGTAAATTCTACCAATTCGCCATATTTTTTCAGTTTACCAATGATACGAACGCTATCGCCGAGAGCGCAATAATCACCTTCCATAGCGATGTTATAAGGCTTCATGATTTTGCCATTATCTGCACACTCAAAAGTAAAGATTTGTGTATGATAGGTGTCATTATTGCTCTCCACAGTAGCAACGACATCTTCAATGATATATACTTCTTCCGAAACGTCGCCATCATTCATCGACTCGCCTTCTTCGATAGCTTCGCAAACGGTAGCAGGGATCGTATCAATTTTTACAACGGCGCGCTCCAAAACAACAATAGTGGCATTTTTTGTTTCGGCTTGTCCCTTGTAATTAACTAATTTGCCTGTCATCTCTACTTTATCACCCACGTTAAGAGGAGCGTTAGCATCAAGTAATTCTTGAGGTAAGTTTGCCCAATAAGCTTGGACTGTTTTTTTACCAGAACCTTTTACATCATCCATATAAAAGGTTTGTTGGCCTTTACTGATAGTTCCATCAGTAACGGTGATAAAACCGGTAATCTTGTAAACATCAGCACTTTCTTCCTTACCATCTGGGTTTAATAACGAAGCAGCAGAGGCAGCTTGTTCACACGTGGCAGTGACTTCTGCCATAAGGGTCATGGCAGCAATCAGAGCTGCGCATACGGTAAAAATCTTTTTCATAATGATTTTTGTTTAAAAGGGTT